>SFHJ01000056.1 GCA_004555655.1 Clostridiales bacterium | reverse complement strand
TGCGACTTCTACCGCGTCCCGTGGCCGGTCTGGCGTGACATGGCCGAGACCTACGGCCGCAAGTACGTCAAGCAGGTCGAGCTCGCTCCCTACGAGGTGCCGGCGACGGCTGGCTACATCAAGTTCCTGCACGGGATCGTCGGGCAAGCAGGGCCGACGCCGGCAGAATGTGAGGAAACCAATGGACAGCAAACAGATCGCGGAGGCCATGAGGCTAAAGCTGCCGGTCAGGTATAACGGCATCACATACCAGCAGATCACCGAGTACATCCTCTGGTATGACGCAGCCGGCACCCGGCGCACCTCTGTCTCCCTCCTCGATAAGAACAGCCACAGCATCACCAGAGCGCCGGCCGATCGTGTCGAGCTGGTCGCTCAGGAAGGAGGAACCGATGAACAGTATCACCAAAGAGACCCGGCGCGAGAGCTATGACGCCATCCTGCCGAAGGTCAAGAAGCGCAGCCGCCTGATCCTCGAGACACTCGGCGACCGTCAGATGACGGCCAGCGAGATCACCGAGGAGCTGGTAGCCGCCGGGAAGATCCCATATTTCAACCGCAACTACGTCGCCCCGAGGCTCACCGAGCTGAAGGGCATCGGCGTCCTCGAGACGGTCGGCCGCAGGAAGGCCACCCGGTCGGACGCCACCGAGGCCGTGTGGGCCCGAACGCTGGCGGCAGCATATTTAGATCAATCGGCAGCAAAGCCGGCAGACAATCCCGCCACAGAGCCGGAGCAGATGACGCTCCTCGGGCCCGGGGCCTAACCAGAGAAAGGAGCCATCGCATGAACGTCGAAAGCATCACCCTCGCCGTCGACTACTTCGACCTGAAGAAGATCGCCGAGAGCGGTCAGTGTTTCCGCTGGAAGGAGCTCGGCCCCGGCAAGTACCTGATCCCATCCGGCCAGACCTGCGCCATCATGGAGCAGAAGGAACCCGACGACGACCTGCATCTGCTCATAGAGGAGGGCACGCTGCCGCTCTGGCAGGACTACCTCAACTACGGCGAGCGCTACGGCAGCATCGTCCGCAAGGCCCGGGAGGCCACGCTGGCAGACGGATCCCCTGACCTGTTCCTTCGGGAGGCTGTGCTGGAGGCCGCCGGCGTCCAGATCCTCACGCAGGATCTATGGGAGACGCTGGTCAGCTTCGTCATCAGCCAGAACAACAACATCCCACGGATCAAGAAACTGGTCGCAGCCCTCTGCAAGCAGTTCGGAGATCGTCGGCAGCTCGCCGGTCACGAGTTCTACACCTTCCCGACATGGGATCGGCTGGCCGGTCAAGACCTGAGTGGCCTCGGCCTCGGCTACCGCGACAAATACGTCGAGCAGCTCGCTCAGAACGTCACCGACGGCCGGATCGACCTGCATGAGCTGACCGGCATGGAGACCGAGCAGGCCCGCACCTACCTGAAAAGCATCCACGGCGTCGGCAACAAGGTGGCCGACTGCGTGCTCCTGTTCGGGCTGCACCGCGTCGAAGCCTTCCCGGTCGACACATGGATCCGGCAGGTCATCGACGAGCACTACGGCGGCAAGTTCCCGGTCGAGCACTACGACGGCCACGCCGGCATCATCCAGCAGTTTATTTTTTACTATATGCAGCAGCACAAAGGAGGTAAAACCACATGAACAAGAACATCGACAGGTCGAGCATCCTGCAAATGGCCCGCGGCGCGTTTCAGGAGCGCGTCGACTACGAGATGGGCCGAGTCGTCGACAACATCCTCGACCTCAACACCAAGGCGACAGCCAAGAGGAAGATCACCCTCACCATCGAGCTGACGCCTGACGACGAGCGCCAGACGATCTCTGTGGCTGTACAGGCCAAGGCAACGCTTGCGCCCACCAACCCGGTCGCAACGGCCCTCTGCATCACCAGCGACGGCAACGGCGAAATGGTCGTGGCCGAAATGGTGCCGCAGATCCCCGGCCAAATTAACATGGACGGCACTCAGCAGGAGGCCCCCAAGATCCTGAAGCTCGTACAAACTGCCAACTAAGAAAAGGAGGACAACACAATGCTCGCAAAAATGATCGACAAAATCGTCGCCCTGAAGGAGACCAAAACCTTCGAGATCGCCGGCCAGACCTACGCCGACGCACCCCTCACCCGGATCCCGCCCCACGTCGACCGGCCCGACTGCATCAGCGTCAGCGGCCTCGATGGCATCTGCAAGCTGATCCGCACCGAGCTCGCCAAGATCAACACCGTCATCATGGTGCAGGCCAAGAGCTACAAGAGCGTCGAGGTCATGACCACCTACCTGCCGGACTTCTCCCGCAATATCCTCTACCGCGCCGAGGCTGACGTCCCGGGCCTGCGCACAGGTTTTCGCAGCCGCGAGGTCGCGCTGATCGAGCTGCGCAGCCTGTTCATCCCCAACGAGGGCACGGCCTACCTGCTCGACCTGCTGAGCCGGATGACTGACGAGAACAGCGTCTCCACCAAGGACAACGGCGTCACGCAGACCGTGGAGGCCCGTCAGGGCGTCGCCCTCAACGCTCTCGTCGAGGTCAAGCCCCGCATCCAGCTCCAGCCGTTCCGCACCTTCCTCGAGGTGCCTCAGCCCGAGAGCGAGTTCCTGCTGCGCGTCGACCCCAACGAGGGGATCGGCTTCTTCGAGGCCGACGGCGGCGTCTGGAAACTGGAGGCCAAGCGCAACATCGCCGACTACTTCGAGAAAAACCTGAAGGATCTGATCGAGGCCGGCAAGGTCGTCGTCATGAAGTAAACCAGAAAGGCCGGGCGGGCAGCACCCGCTCGGCCGTCTGAGAAAGGAGCCACGCATGAAAGAATACACAACACTGACCCGGGAGGCCGTCGACGTAGTCGAAGGCGCCGCCCGATACATGAGCGAGACGACCCCGATGGAACACTGGAGCGACAAAATGCTCGACCTGCTCCTGAACGGGCCCACGATCAACGGCATCAAGAAGGACGAAGTCAGGGCGCTGCTGCGTCAGACCTATGCAGCCCTGAAGCGCTACGAGGTGATCGGCCCTATGGCCTCGCCCTTTATGAACGACCCGACCGCCATCGTCGCCCTCGCCTTCAGGGAGCTGTACCCGCGCCTCGAATACTACGCGCAGTACGTCCCGGGGCTCGAGGACGAAGAAGGGAAACCGGCCTGCGGCCTGACCATATTCCCGGACGACGGCAGCACGCCGATCGTCTGCATCTCGGCCGAGGTGCCGATCAGCGCCGGGCCTGAGCTGCTTGCCCACGAGCTCGCCCACGTCGCAGCCGGCGAAGCCGTCGAGCATGGCCCTGAGTGG
Source organism: Clostridiales bacterium (assembly GCA_004555655.1). Classification (GTDB taxonomy): domain Bacteria; phylum Bacillota; class Clostridia; order Oscillospirales; family Oscillospiraceae; genus CAG-170. Next base: position 291 of record SFHJ01000056.1, on the reverse strand, counting down.
AAGGCAGCCGAGGAGGCCATCTTCCAGAAGTACAACGAGATCCTCAACGCCAAGATCCCCGACGAGCCCATGGAGGTGACAGTCACCCCGCACGAGGTCGGCGACGGCGGGATCCTCGCCATGCCTCTGAAGGCCAACATCCCCGACCCGCACCGCGACGACTGGAAGCTCGTCACCTGCCCGATCTGCGGAGCTGAGTGCTGGGAGAATGACCTCGCCCGTCAGGCGATGGCAGCCGAGCCCGAGCTCCGCGCAGCGTGCACCACCTGCGCCCTGAAGGCCGGCGTCACC
>SFHJ01000005.1 GCA_004555655.1 Clostridiales bacterium | reverse complement strand
TCCGGGGTGCAAATTGGATTTGTTCTACGGTTCTTGACATGGTATCCTCCTTTGTATCAAGTATCGTCAGCTACATATATTGCTCGTTTCGGAGGATATCGTACCCCAGGCTTTCCAGACCAAAGGCCAGCTCATGCCAGACCTTGTCCGTGACGATCTGGTTTTCCGGCGATTGTTGGACGAAGCCGATCCTGGCGGCCTGAGTCCTGGGATCGAGCTGCTGCAGCGGCGCCCCTTCAAAGAGAATGTTCCCCTCCTTTTTCCCGTGGGGCGCTAGGACAGGCTTCAGCTGGCGCAGGAGCGTGGACTTTCCGCAGCCGGAGGGGCCGCAGAGCACCAGAAATTCCCCATGCTCAACAGTGAGAGAGACGTCCTCCAGAGCTTGCACGGGCTGCTCGGGATAGGTAAAGGAGAACTTCTTGATTTGGAAAACCGGCGTCTTTTGAGTGCTGCTCATGACGAGACCTCCTTTCTCACGGCGTCCCAGACGCGGCCGTCCCACCAGTCGATCAGAACCGGCGTCATACAAAGCGCCAGATACACCAGGGCGAAGCTGACCGTCAGCGGGAGAACCGGCGCGGCCTTTACCGTCGGATAGTAGCGGAACCGGGCGCCGCCTGCGATCCAGCCGGAGGCCACATACGCACCGCAGAGCAGCAGCCAGCCTATCGCTGCACGATCACGGCTGTCGAAGCGATAGATGGAAAATGCTGAACGGCCCGGCAGACCATAGCCGCGGGAGCGCATGGAATCCGCTGTTTCAATGGCGTTTTCCATGCTCCAGGTCAGCATGATTGAAAAGACTCTGGCTGCGCTTTTGAGCCGCTGGGGCAGGCTTCCGTTGGATGTATCCCTTCCCACGCACCGCTGCGCCTCCATAACCGTCTGCAACTGCGCCTTGAACTTGGGAACGAAGCGCAGCGTCATGGACAACACCAGACTCAGAGCCGGGATCACGCGGCCAAAAAGGTAGACAAACTTATCCGAGGTCATGATCTCGTTGTAGCTGGAGAACCACAGCACGATGGCCGCCAGCATGGCCGCAGCTGCAAAGCCGTACAGGATTGATTCCAGCGTCATCGGATTGCCGGAGGGCAGATATGTCAAAATGGTTGCGCCCTCATGGTTAAACGCAGGATTGATCAGTGCGGCAAACGCGGCCATGGGAAGCAATCCCAGGACGGTGAACCGCACCGCTTTTCGGCCCTGGAGCCAGACGCTGTAGCAGAACGCCCCCAGCAGGGAAATCGCCAGATAGACCGGGTGCATAAGAAACATGGAAAACACCAGCACCAGCCCATAATACAGAAAATTGACCACCGGATGGCAGGCGGAAAAGGCATCTCGGTTTTGCGTAAGGCATCACACTCCGTCAGCTTGTCATGGAATTGTCGCCGACGTCCGCGCCCAGATCACAGGTATAGACCCAGCACACCACATCGCCGTCCTGCAGCGCGTAGCGGCTGCAGCCGTAGTTTGGGAACCAGTCGTTGACCTTGTACATCCAACCGGACAGGTTCCCACAGTCGAATTCATAGAGATTGCCGATACCCTCGATGTACGCGGAGTTGTACATGGGGGTGTCGGAGTATTCCATATGGATTTTGTTTTCCTGGCAGACCCGCAGGAGCACGTCAAAGACGCTCTCTCCCTGGTGGAAGGACGCAGCCACAGGCTGCAGAATCCAGCCGTCCTCCGGAACCAGCTCCGTCTTTTCCGGATCCAGATTATCCATGTGATCCAAAATTGTGGCGCAGGAAATGGAGATGGTGCAGGTAAACGCGGCGTCCGTGACTTCCGACTCCTGCGGCTCCACCGGTTCCGGCTTGCCCTCCGGAACCGGGTCGGTCTGAAATGTGTCCTTGCCGGTCCCGGGAGCTGCAGTATCATCCGCTGCGTCCGTTTGCGACGCGCAGCCGCACAGCAGCAGCAGCGCCAGCAGCAATCCAAGTAGCTTTTTCATATGCTCACAGCTTCCCGGCAATTGCCAGCATGTTGTAGATCATCTGCGCGATCTCACAGCGAAGGATCGCCTTGTCGGGCTGCAGGGAGCCTGTCCAGGTCACAATGCCGCTGGCCGCACAGTAGGCCAGCGCGTCCCTGGCCCAGTCTGCCACGGCTGCGCCATCGGAGAACAGCGCCATCACTTCATCTGCGTTTCCTACACCGGTATCAAGGTTCAGGACTTTGGCGGCACGGGCCACCATAGTGGCCGCTTCCTGCCGGGTGATGGTCCCTTCCGGGTTGAATTTGTGATTGCCGATGCCGTTGACAATGCCCTTGCCGCTGGCCGTTCCAACGTATCCGGCATACCAGGCAGTGGACGCCACATCTGTGAAGGAATTGTTGGCCCTGGGGGCCAAGGCCAGCGCTTTCACCGTGATGGTGCAGAACTCTGCCCGGGTCATGGTCTTGTTGGGGGCGAAGGTGCCGTCGCCCATGCCGTTGATAACCTGCTTCTCCACTAATGCTTCGATGGCTTTCTGGTTGGCGTGGCCCGCAATATCGGAAAACACGGCATTGCCGGCAACAGAAGCGCTGGGAGCGCTGCTGCTCATGCGGTACAGGCTGCTCTGGCCGTTTGCAATCCGGTTGGCGGCCACCAGAGCATAGAAGCCCTGCTCCGTGGACATACCGTCTGCGCCGCTTCCGCCGTCTGCCACATGGTGGAATCCGCTGCCCTTGTCATAGAAGTGCATCAAGCCATCCAGGGGGCTGCTGCCGTTTTTCACGAAGCGGCTGTCATCCAAAGAGATACCCAGTTCACACAGGGCCACAATTACCTGCGCGCAGGATTCGCAGTTGGCGACGCCGTAGGAGGAAAAGGTGCCATCGCTGTTCTGGTTCTTGGAGAGCCAGGACAGCGCACGGTCCGTAGCGGACTTCACTGCTTTTTGATCCTGATACTTGGCCAGAGCCTGCAAGGCCATGGCTGTCAGATCCACATCGGCCTGCTTGCCCTCCAGGGACCAGCCCCCACCGGATATTTCTAAGCTCAGAATATAGTCGATGTAGTCCTGCCGCACATCGTAGGCGTAATTGCCGCTGTCCAGGGCGAGGAGGGCGAAGATGGGGCCATTGACGCCCTGCCAGATCACCTGGTCGTAGTCGCGCAGCGGTTCGACCAGATCGTAACCGCCCACATTGGCGGGATCCTTGCCAATGGCAGTCAGAGCCAGAACCACGCGGGAGTATTCCGTATATTTGCGGCTGTGGAGCACACCCTGGCACTGCTTCACATAGGAAACCACGTTGCTGTAATAGCCGGACGGAACCGGATAGCCGCCTCGGGACAGTCCGAGCACCGCCCATTCGCCTCCAATGGAGCCGACCTGGGGATTGGGGGTGGTTTTTAGCACATAGCTGGCCGTATCCTGCAGCGCATCGGAAACCGATGCAGCGAAAGCCGGGATCGTCAGGCCCAGGCACAGGACAAGCGCCAGACACAGAGCCAGAAATCTGCGTTTGTTCATCACAAAACCTCCTGTTTTGAGGACTCAAAAATATCGCGAATGCCAGACCCGGAAAAACCGGGTCTGGCTGCTGGAATGGGAATAATCAGCCCGCTTTCACCACATTCTTCACGAAGCGGTGCAGGATGGCTGCAACCTCTGCGCGGGTGGCGGTGCCCTGGGGCGCCAGGGTTGTGCCGGTGCGGCCGTTGATCAGCCCCTCGGCATTGGCCCATTTCAGAGCCTGCAGGGCATAGGGCGTGATCTGCGCGTAGTCGTTGTAGTGCATCAGGCTGTTGGAGGCCTTGACGCTGTAGTTCTTGTATTGCGCATAACGGTACAGAATGGCCGCCATCTGCTCGCGGGTGATGCTGTCGGTGGGGCCGAATTTACCGTTGCCGTAGCCGTTGACAATCTTGTGCCCGGTGGCCCAGATGACGGCGTCGGTGTACCACTGGTTGGCCGCCACATCGGTAAATTCGCTGGAACCGCTTACCTTGGGCTCGCCCTCCAGCCGGTAGAGAACCGTCACCAGCATGGCCCGGTTCATGGCAGCGTTGGGGGAGAAGGTGGTGTTGGACGTGCCATTGAACAGACCGTTCTCCACCGCAAACTGCACATCGTCATAGAACCAGTCGTTCTTGGTCACATCGGCAAATTCTGCGGAGACTGTCTGCTCCTGCTTCTTTGCATAGGCCTCAGGCGAGATATCCTCGGCTTCCAGCCAGGTGAACTTGCTTTCCTCTTTGGTGTAGTCGTCCACATAGTGCCAGACAATGCGGTCGCCGTCCTTCAGGATGCAGTCCTTCAGGCCAACGCCGGGATGAACACCGTTGACTGTGTACATCCAGCCGGAGTTTTTGCCGTTGTCAAACTCACCCAGCCAATAGCCGCCCAGAACGGCAGGCGCCTTGATAGAGGACACATAATTGCCGGATGCGCCCTTCTGGCTCAGACCGTTGTCGGCTATGGCCTCCATAAACACATCATACACGGTGGCGCCGGGCTCCAGGGTGTAGGTGGTAGTGGGAATCCAGGTAACATACTTCTCGTGGTCGGTGACCACGTTGTCGTGCCTGGTGTCGCCGATGAGCCGGAAGGTGACGGTGAGCTTCTCTCCCTTGGCAATGTCCTCGGCGCTGCGCTTGACCGAACGGAGAATGGCATCAATCTCGTCGGTGTTTTTCGCTTTTTCGATATCCGCCAGACCGTCGTTCAGAAGCTCCCGAAGCTTGTTCCAATTTTCCTTGGTATAGTCTTCTTCTTCCAGGGTGCCGAACCAGGTCTTCAAGTCTTCCTTGGCAGCCTCCTTTGCGCTGGCCAGCAGGCGGTCGAAGGTCTGCCGCAGGGCAATCAGCTTGTCGGCATTCTTCACGTTGGACTTCTGCTCATCGGTCAGCGCCCGGTAGGCTTCTTCCACCGCTTCCAGGGCTGCCTGAGTTCTGGCGTCGGCCTTGGTGACTGTCAGCGCGTCGATGGCCGCTTCCACATCCGCGGCGGGATTTTCCGCCTTGGCGAAGACGGCAGTCACAGTCACATCGGCAGCGGGCATGGTGAAGGTATTGCCGGTCAGAGGCACGGATTTCCCGTAGGTATCCGTTACCGTCAGGCTTTCCAATTCGTAGCCGATGTCCGGCTCGGCGGTGACGGTGACGGCTGCGCCTTCCGCGGCCTGGGTAAGATCCACGCTGACCCGGCCATTGGCGGTGGGCGCTACGGTGACGGTGTACCTGGTCACACGGGTGACGCTCATGTCATAGAGGCTGCGCTGTTCCGCGGCCAGACGGCGGCAGGCAACCAGAGCGTAGAAGGCCTGCTCCGTGGCCATCTGGTTGAATTCGCCGTCCTGCGCGTGGGCAAAGCCCTGATCCTTGAGATAGAATGTTGTCAGGCCGTCCAGGAGAGTCTTGCCGTTTTTGATGAACTGCGTATCCGAAGCGGGATTCCGGCCCAGCTCGGTCAGGGCCACCAGAATCTGCGCGATGGTCTCGGCGGAGGCCGGGAATGCGCCGTCGGTCACAGTGCCGTCCTCCTGCATCTTCCCAGCCAGGAACGCCAGGGCGTTGTTCACAGCAGTTTCGACCCGGGCATTTTCATAGTCGGGAGCCAGGGCCTGGATGACCATGGCAGTGGCGTCCAGATCGCTGCTGCCGGTGGTAATAGCCCAGCCTCCGTCGGCGTTCTGACTGTTCAGCAGGCTGTCAATCAGCTCCTGTTCATTGGAGACGGTGTAATCCGCTGCCCGCAGAGCCAGAAGGGCGAAGGCTGTGCCGGTGCTGCCCTGCTGCGTGGCCCAGTCGGTATTGCCAAAGGCCTTCAGCAGATCATAGCCCTCGAAGTCGGCGGGGTCATAGCCCAGGGCCGTCAGAGCCAGGGCAATTCTGGAATTGTCCGTGGATTTGTACCGGTGCAGTTGCCCGGCGTCGTTGATTCTCCTTTCGATGTACGATTTGACCGCGGCAAGATAGGTTGTTTTCTGCGCCTCGGTGGGCTCCTTGTCCAGCGCCCGGGCCAGGCCGAACATCAGCCACTCGCCCTTGACCGAGCCGGTGGAGACTTCGGTGGCCAGCAAGGTCTGCGACGTCTTGTTATAGATATCCACAAGCTTCGCTTCCTCGAGCGTGGCAAGCGCCGCCTCAGCTGCGGTCAGATCCGCATAGTTCTCAACAAGCACCTTCTGCGCGTCGGTCAGCGCGTCATATGCCGCTCTAAGGCAATGATTGACGCAGGAATGGCGGATCGGATGCTGTTCAGCCACGACGCTGGTGCCGTTTCCACACTATGGGATACCGTAGATGCGCAGACGCTTCGCTTCGTGCATGATGAGGTTATTCCAGACGGATGGCTGTTTATTTTAAAGCATGCCTTCCCGGCATTGATCGAGATGGGTGTTGAACCGACGGTGTTACATCAAATTTTATTTGAAAATCCAAAGCGTTTCTTTGGACAAACGTAAAAAGCTGCGTGAACGGAACTGCGATCGGGCAGTTTTACGTTTTCGTATATGCAATAATGAGCCCGCTGTTAGTGTCGGGTAGAAATCGCCATCAACTGCACCTCAATTGTTGGACTACACTGCAATTGGGGTGCAGTTACTTTGTAATTTTTGAGAGATTTGGAGGTAATTTGTATGTCTCTTCCTTTGAAGGGCGCGCTGATCATCGGTCAGTCCGGCGGCCCGTCTTCCGTTATCAACGCCAGCGCCTACGGCGTCATCAAGACCGCGCTGGAATCCGACTGCATCACCAAGGTCTACGGCGCCAACCACGGCATCAAGGGCGTGCTTGACGACCGCCTTCTGTGCATGGACGCGGAAGATCCCGCGGAGCTGGCCCGCCTGCCCTATACGCCGTCGTCTGCGCTCGGCTCCTGCCGCTACAAGATCGCCGATCCCGACGTCGACGATACCGACTACAAGCGCATCCTTGAGATCTTCAAGAAGTACGACGTGCGCTACTTCTGCTACAACGGCGGCAACGACTCAATGGATACCTGCAACAAGATCTCCAAGTATATGAAGAAGGTCGGCTATGAGTGCCGCGTCATGGGCGTGCCTAAGACCATCGACAATGACCTCTTCGGTACCGACCACTGCCCGGGCTTTGCCTCCGCCGCCAAGTATATCGCCACCTCCGTCATGGAAGTTGCGCGTGACGCGCAGGTGTACAACACCGGCATGATTACGATTATCGAGTGTATGGGCCGTCACGCGGGCTGGCTGACCGCCGCCGCGGCGTTGGCCAATGAGAAAGAGCACTGCTGCGACTTCATCTACCTGCCTGAGGTCGATTTCGACATGGACAAGTTCGTCGCGGACGTGTCTGCGTGCTACAAGAAGAACGGCAACTGCATCGTCGCCGTCTCCGAGGGCATCCACTATGCCGACGGCCGCTTTGTCTCCGAGGCCAAGACCTCCGGTACCGACGGCTTCGGCCATGCCCAGCTGGGCGGCCTGGCTGCGATGCTGGCGAATGTCATGAAGGAAAAGACCGGCGCCAAGGTCCGCGGCATTGAGCTTTCGCTGCTGCAGCGCTGCGCCGCGCACTGCGCGTCTCTGACCGACATCGAAGAGTCCTTCATGTCCGGCAAGACGGCTGTGGAGGAGATGCTCAAGGGCACGACCGACAAGATGGTGGGCTTTGCCTGCGACCGCACGAACGGCTACAAGTGCGAGGCCAAGCTGTTTGACCTGGCGGACGTGGCCAACTTCGAGAAGAAGTTCCCGCGCGAGTGGATCAACGCCGAGGGCAACAACGTCACGCACGACTTTGCCAAGTACGCCATGCCGCTCATTCAGGGCGAGACGAAGCTCGAAAAAGAGGATGGCCTGCCCAGATTTGCAAGACTGAAGAGAGTATTTGCATAACATAAAGAGAAAGGAGAAACGCATATGATCTATCTCGTCATCATCGCAGCTGCTTTGGCGCTTTGCTTTGCGGCGTTCAATTACATCACTGTCCGCCGGATGCCGGAGGGAAATGAAAAAATGCAGGAAATTGCCTCCGCGATCCGCATCGGCGCCAATGCCTTTATCAATTATGAATACAAGGTTCTCTATACCGTTGTGGCAATCGTGGCTGTGATCATGGCCGTCGTTACCACCTGGCATGCTGCTGTGGCGCTGATCATCGGCGCTGTTATGTCCGGCTGTGCCGGTTTCATCGGCATGAAGATCGCCACCTATGCCAATATCCGGGTTGCCAATCGTGCATGGGAAACGAAAGACATCGGCAAAACCGTAAAGGTTGCCTTTCAAGGCGGCTCGGTCATGGGCCTTTGTGTCGGCGGTTTTGCACTGCTGGGCATATTCCTGGTCTACGTGATCTTCGGCTTGGCCATGGGTCAGCTGAAGATCACCGAAGCCACCTATGTGAATCTGCTGGGACTGCGGTTCTGCCCGTTCACGATGACGCTTTCCGGCTACGCGCTGGGCTGCTCCATGGTGGCGATGTTCAACCGTGTTGGCGGCGGCATCTACACCAAGGCTGCCGATATGGGCGCTGATCTGGTCGGCAAAACCGAGGCGCACATTCCCGAGGATGATCCCCGCAATCCTGCCACGATCGCCGACAACGTCGGCGACAACGTCGGCGATGTGGCCGGCCTGGGCTCTGATCTGCTGGAAAGCTTTGTCGGCGCCATTTCCTCCGGCATCATCCTGGCTTACCATATGTTCTCAAAATCCTTGGCCGAGGGTACCGGTATGTCCGCAGGACTGCTGAACAGCCTGATTCTGTTCCCGCTGGTGTTCGTTTCCATCGGCCTGATTGCCTGCTGCATTGGTATCGCCTTTTTGCTGTTCAAGAAGAACATGTCTCACGATCCTCACAAAGATCTGAACGCTTCCACCTATGTGGCCTCCGGCATGACCATCATTCTTGGCTTCTTGGTATCTTTGCTGGTGTTCCGCAGTTATGATGCCGCCAGCTTATCCGCGATTCTTGGCTTCAGCTGCGGTTGGCTCTCGCCCTGGATCGCCGCTGCGGTCGGCGTTGTCGCCGTTCAGTCCTACGAAAAACCTCGCCCACGCCTCGCTGGAAGGCCCCGCGCTGACCATCACGCAGGGCATGGCCTTGGGCATGAAGTCCTGCATGGCTCCCTGCGTGATTCTGGGCGCCGGTATCATTGTTGCCTACTACGTCTCCGGCATGTACGGCGTGGCGATGGCTGCCATGGGTATGCTGTCCTTTGTCACTGCCACCGTCTCCGTGGATACCTACGGCCCGATCTCCGACAACGCCGGCGGCATTGCGGAAATGTCCGGTCTGGAGCCTGAAGTCCGCAAAATTACCGACACTCTGGATTCCGTCGGCAACACCACTGCAGCCATCGGCAAGGGCTTTGCCATCGGCTCCGGCGCGCTGGCTGCGCTGGCCCTGATGATCTCCTATCTGTACTCCTATAACGATTTCAGCACCGCTTTGGTTCTGAACATCATTGAGCCCATGACCTTGGCCGGTGCCATCATGGGCGGCGCGCTGCCGTTTTTGTTCTCCGGTATGCTGATCGAGGCTGTGGCCAAGGCTGCCAGAAAGATGGTAGACGAGGTTCGCCGCCAGTTCCGGGAGATCCCCGGCATCCTGAACGGTACCGCCAAACCCGACTACAAGACCTGCATTGAGATTTCCTCCAAGGGCGCGATCGGTGAAATGAAGGTCCCCAGCCTTCTGGCCATTGTGGTCCCCGTGGGCTGTGGCTTTCTCTTCGGGCCTGAGTTTGTCGGCGGCGTCATCATCGGCTCCACGATCTGCGCCATCATGATCGCCATCTACACCGGCAATGCCGGCGGTGCATGGGATAACGGCAAGAAGTACATCGAAACCGGCGCCATTCCCGGCTCGGGCAAGGGAAGCCCCGCGCATGACGCCGCCGTGGTCGGCGATACTGTCGGCGATCCGCTGAAAGATACCGTCGGCCCGTGCCTCGATATCTTCATTAAGATCATGTCCACCGTCTCGCTCGTCGCAGTTTCTGTGTTTGCTCAGAATAATCTGGTGGATCTGATCGAGAAACTGTTCAGATAATGGCCGGCAGACGCGCAGGCAACGCGGTACGCCTTCGTCCCGGCAGCTTTATGAACGCGGCTGACAGCTGGTGAAGCAATACTTAAATAAGGGAGCTTAGCAAAAAAACAGCAAAGATTTTGTGATTTGCTCCGTCGGCAGATCGTCAGCGCGTGGCTGTCAGAAAGCCCAGGCTGTGATCGCTGTCCTAGGCGCTTCAGACCCCGGATCACCTTCTCATAACCCGGAGATCGGGGGTTCAAATCCCTCTCCCGCAACTACTCGTATGTACGCCCATACTGGCTGGAAACCCGCCGCCGGTATGGGCGTATGTCTTTAGAAAGCGGGGGAGCGTGGATCATGGGGATGTGCTTTTGCTGCCCGGAGGATGGTCAAAAGGTCAAGCAGGCCGAACAAGCGCTCCCGCCCGATAGGGCGCAAGCGCTTGTTACTGACACATTATGCAAATTATAGCCGGTCACTGCGGCGAACGACGCCGTAACCGATTGCCGTTGGGCCCGCGTGTACACCGATGGTCGCGCCGATCTGGCAGATGGGGATTTCACCTGCCGCCGCGCCGAAGGCCTGCACAAGCCGTTCATGGGTGAGCGACTGCAGCCCGAGCGCTTCTGCCCGGTCGTGGCCGTAGCCGATGATGATATTGCAGTCGCCCGGTGTGCAGTCCTCCTTGCGCAGATACGAGATCAGAAGCTCCACAATCCCTTCGAGCGATTTGCGCCTGCCGCGGCGGATGCCGGAGGAATGGATCTCGCCGTCCTGAAGCGTGATGAGCGGCTTGATGTTGAGCAGCGTTCCGACGGTGCTGGTCATCTTGCCGATGCGGCCGCCATGCTGGATATAATCAAGGCTGCCGACGGTGAACAGAATCCGCGCTGTTTTTTGGAGTGCCTGCATACGTGCGAGCGCCTCGTCAAACGAAAGTCCGGCGTCGCGCATCCGGCAGACCTCGAGCACGAACACGCTCTGCATCAGTGTGGCGCACAGCGAATCGACGACTGCGACGCGGACATTGGGGTACGCGTCTGCGAGCATTTGCTGCGCAATCCGCGCCGACTGCACGGAGGAACTCAGCTTTGTGGAGATACAGATACAAATGATGTCGCTGCCCTGCGCGGCGCGCGGCTCGAAGGCGCGATAAAAATCCTCCGGCGACGGAGCGGCCGTCTTCGGATATGTTTTCGGGCTGTCCACCATCCGCTGGTAGAAATCCTCCAGGCGGATCTCCACGCCCTCTTTCTGGTACGTACTGCCGCCAAAGGATACATAGAAATGAACGATGCCGACGTCTTTTTCCTGCACAATCTGCTCCGGAAGATCACAGGAACCGTCGCTTACAATACTGAACTGGGGCCGCATACATGGCACCTCCCGCGTTTTTCTATAGTATATCACATTTTTTCCAAATTGAAAATATCTGAGGCCTGCAGCTTTGTGCGGCTTGCGAAATTCTCATTTGCCGGGGCGCATTGGCCGTTGACTTTTCCTGCGAATTGGAATAAAATAGACGCAGAATTTATACAGGCGTAATTTAGGTATATGCATCGGTAAAGAAACCCGGGACAAGCAGACGCGTCTGCTTGCCTGCCTGCCATATGGCAGGCAGAATGGCTCTTTGCGTGTCTAACTCGAAAGTATCCCATTGCTTTCGTTTGGAAAATATGAAAGGAGAAAACGTATGAAGAAGCATGTGTTGAAGCGTCTGCTTTCTCTGATGCTTGTTGTTGCGCTGTGCGCGGGATTTGCAATTCCTGCGGGCGCGGCCGGAACGACCGGCAGCAGCAACAAGGTCACATTTGAGAAAGTCGACAACGACGCTGTTTCCGTGGCCCCTGTTGAACGGCAGGAGGTCGAAGAAACAGAGGATCCTGCTCCTTACGCCGATACGGAGACCATTCGTGTTTCCATCGTGCTTGAGGGCAAGTCCACGATTGAAAAGGTAGGCACGACGGAAAATATTGCCGCCAGTGCCACTGCCACTGCTTACCGTGCGAAGCTGGAACAGACGCAGGCCAGTGTGACTGCCAAGATCGCCAGCGCTATCGGTGAGAAGCTGGACGTTGTGTGGAACCTGACGCTGGCTGCGAACATCATCTCCGCGAACGTGGAGTATGGTCAGATCGCCGCCATCGAGAAGGTTCCCGGTGTCAAAGAGGTCCTGATTGAGACCAGGTATGAGCCCATGGTGGTTGATACCAACGAGGCCAACGATCCCAACATGGCTACCTCTGGCAAGCAGATCGGCTCTGCCGCTGCCTGGGCGTCCGGCTATACCGGTGCCGGCAGCCGCATCGCCATCATCGATACCGGCGTTGACTCCGACCATCAGTCCTTTGACAACGGCGCTTTCAACTATTCTCTGCAGCGCCTTGCCGACAAGGCAGGAAAGGGGCCGGACGAGTATAAGCAAGAGCTGGATCTGCTGGATCAGGACGAGGTCAGTAAGGTTGCAGGTCAGCTGAATGTTGCGATCGATCCTGAGAAGACGTTCATCAGCGATAAGATCCCCTTCGCCTACAACTATGTGGATAAAAACTACGACATCACCCATGACAACGACACGCAGGGTGAGCACGGCTCCCACGTAACCGGTATCGCTGCGGCGAACGCCTTCATCCCCAAAGGTGACGGCACGTACGCCAGCGCGCTCGACACCGTGAAGGTGCAGGGCGTTGCGCCCGATGCCCAGATCATCACCATGAAGGTCTTCGGCACCAAGGGCGGCGCGTATGACTCCGATTACATGGTCGCCATCGAGGACGCCGTCATGCTGGGCGCTGACTCCGTCAACCTGTCGCTGGGTTCCGGCAACCCCGGCATGTCCCGGAGCTCCACCGAGAAGTATCAGGCCATTCTGGACAGCCTGACGAACTGTGGTACTGTCGTCGCCATGTCCGCCGGCAACTCCGGCAGCTGGGTCGAGAATGCGAACAATCTTGGCTATCTGTATGCCGATGACGTCAGCATGCAGACCGACGGCTCGCCCGGTTCGTTCACCAACTCTCTGGCGGTCGCTTCCGTCAATAACGACGGCGCCACCGGTGTCTCTTTCTCTGTGGCCGGCAACAGTGTCATTTACAACGAAACCGGCTATACCAATGCGCCTCTGTCGACGCTGAGCGGCGAGAAGGAGTATGTCTTCATCGATGGGATGGGCACCGAGGAAGATTGGGCTGCTGTAGGCGATGCGCTTAAAGGCAAGGTTGCGTTCTGCTCGCGCGGCGGCATCTCCTTCTCTCAGAAGGCGGAGTTTGCTGTTGCGGCCGGCGCGATCGCTACCGTCATCTATAACAACACCACCGGTACCATCAATATGGACCTGTCGGATTATACCAAGACGGCCCCCGCTGTTTCCATCACGCAGGCCGACGGCGACATGGTGAGGGCCAACTCCACGGAGGTCACCGATAACGCCGGCAATGTGCTGTATTACACCGGCACTATGACCATTTCGGATGGTGTTTCCTCTTCCCAGTATAACAGCAAGTACTACACCATGAGCGACTTCTCCAGCTGGGGCGTTCCCGGCAGTCTGGAGCTGAAGCCTGAGATCACCGCTCCCGGCGGTAACATTTACTCCGTCTGGGGCAGCAACAAGGATAATCCTACCACGCCTGCTGATGCTACCGACAAGTATGAGAACATGTCCGGTACCTCCATGGCTTCGCCGCAGGTCGCCGGTATGGCCGCGCTGGTCGCACAGTACATCCGTGAGAACGATCTGACAAAGAAGACCGGCCTGAGCGCACGTCAGCTGACGCAGAGCCTGCTGATGTCCACGGCTGTTCCCATTAAGGAAGATTTTGGTGAACAGGGGGATGGATACTATCCTGTTCTGCGGCAGGGCGCCGGCCTTGCCAATGTGGGCGCGGCTGTTTCGGCTGACAGCTATATCCTGATGGGCGAGAATGCCACTGCTTCCTATGCTGACGGCAAGGTGAAGGCCGAGCTGGGCGACGATCCCGGTCGCACCGGTACATACACCTTCTCGTTCTCCATCAACAACCTGACAGCAGAAGAGAAGACCTATAAGCTGACTGCGGAATTCTTCACGCAGGATCTGTTCCAGTATTATGCCAACGGCAACCAGAGCATGTCTGAGCTGGCATACTACATGGATACGTTGACTGTGCCGCTGGCTACTAGTGAAACGTTCAGCACCGGTGATACGGTGACCGTAGCCGCAAACGGCAAGGCTGATGTTACCGTGACTGTCAAGCTGACGGATGAACAGAAGACCGTTCTGAACGATCTCTATGAGAATGGTGCGTATGTCGAGGGCTACGTTTTTGCGGAGTCTGTGGGCTCGGATGACGGCGCGCAGGGAACGAAGCACTCCATCCCGGTTCTGGGCTTCTATGGCAACTGGTCCGATGCGTCCATGTACGACGTTGGCACCTATGCCGAGTATGCTGCCGGTGACGAGTTCAAGCTTCCCTACCTGGGCAAAGCCGATGCCAACAGCTATCTGATCACCTACGCCGATGAGCCCAATGCTTCGTACTATTTCGGCGGAAACCCCCTGGTTCCCGATGATACCTACCATCCCGAACGGAACGCCATCAATAGTGAGAATGGCGATTCCATCAGCAAGGTGAAGTTTACGGCCATCCGGAATGCGGCTGCCTCCAAATTCACGGCTGTAAATGAGACGACCGGCGAAATCTATGCCTACGCCGAACCCGGCAGCGTCAGCTCCGCTTACTATTATGTGAACGGCAGCAAGTGGATGAACACCAGTTATACCCTGAACACCAAGTTTGTGCCCGAAGGCGCTGCAGAAGGCAATAAGCTCAGCTTGACGCTGGCGCTGGCTCCCGAGTACTATGTGGATGCCGAGGGTAAGGTCAACTGGGTTGCTCTGGGCAAGGGCGCTTACTTTACCGTCCCGATGGTTGTGGATAATACCGCACCGGAACTGAAGGATGTATCTATCAGCTTGACTGACAGCACGATGACTGTTACAGCCAGTGACAACCAGTATGTGGCTGCAGTGGCCCTGTACAACAAGGCCGGTACGAGCGTTTATACCTACACCGGCGCCAAGCAGGATATCCAGCCCGGCGAAACGGCTGCGTACACGCTGGATCTGTCCGAAGTCAATGGCAAGAAGTTCCTGCTGCAGGTCTTCGACTACGCCATGAACGCCACTACCTATGTCATCGAAATGCAGATCGGCGAGGAAGTTCCGCTGCCCGAAATGATCGCATTCGATCTGGACAACAACTACTGGACCTCCTTCAGCAAGAATACCACCCACAATGAGATTGAGGCCTATGCGAACACCAGCCACACCTTCTTTGCTGCCACCATCGTGGATCACATCGTGTTTGCCAGCACGGACGAGGGCGACCTCTATGTGATGCCTGAGGATGATCTGACCGAGGAGACCTTTGTTGCGAACATGGGCGCTGTCCTGACCGACATGGCCTACAACAAGGCCGACGGTAAGATCTACGGCGTGACCGACGGCTATCTTGTCACCGTAGACAAGCTCACCGGTGAGCTGGGTGTGGTCGGCGAAATCGGCGTCCTCACCAACACGCTGGCCTGCGATGCCAACGGCACGTTCTACTGCAATGAGTATGGCACGGGCAACGTCTACAAGTTCACGCTGGCTTCTTTGATGGAGGCCGAAGCACAGAAGATCTATGATTTCAATGGCGACGGCGCTGTCACTGCGGCTGACGGTCAGACGCTTCTGGACTATGCTACAGGTAAGATTTCTGCCATTCCGGCCAACGGCGAAAATGCCGATTTTGACGGCGATGCGGATATCGATTCCTACGATGCATATCTCTTCTTCCAGAAGCTGAGCAGCGGCGAGCTGGGAAGCACCGGCGTTGAGCTTCTTGTCGCCACGAACCTGAGACAGTCGCAGTATGTTCAGGCCATGGAGATCAACCCCAACACCGGCATGCTCTGCTGGAACAGCTACTATGCGGTCAGCGTCCTCGGTATGACTTTCGGCTACAGCTACTACTACGAGATTGATCCCGCTACCGGCGAATACACGCGCTACAACGATCTGTATGACGAGCTGTCCTGCCTGATCATTCCCGAGAAGACCTCCGGCGGCGGCTGGACGACTCCCACTGACAAGGTCAGCGGTGTTCAGCTCTCCGCGACTTCGCTCAGCATTCTGCGCGGCAGCACTGAGCAGCTGACGGCCTCGGTTCTGCCCTGGACGGCTACCGACCGCACCGTCACCTGGTCGACTTCTGATGCGAGCGTCGCAACGGTAAATGAAAAAGGTGTTGTGACAGGCGTCAGCGCGGGCACCTGCACGGTCACCGCGACCTCCAACCTCGATCCGACCGTCAGCGCGAGCTGCGAAGTCACGGTTGAGGTGCTGCAGATCACCATGAAGGGCGCTCTGCAGGATACCGAAGGCGTTCTCCAGCTGTTTGACTGGAACTTTGAGACCGATGATACCTGGACCGGCAGACAGAAGTTTACGGTCAACATCATCTCTGCCACATCCACCGGTAAGGGCACGGCCTATGCCACCAATTCCGATGGCACTGCCGTTATCAGCATGAATCTGGCGGATGGAATCACGGAGACTGTTGGCTCTGCGCCCGTTCCGCTTGCAGACATGGCCATGAGCGAATTCTCAACGGAAACGCAGGATCTGCTCGACTGTGTGTATTACTATTACTACCTCCCGGCAAAGGATCCTGCAAACATTGACACCAGCGCATTCGGCTTCAGCAGCTACCTCAGCACGTATACGGGTGGCAGCGAGTTTGTCGGCATTGCGACTGACGGCACGACCGAGTACACCACCAGCGACGGCGAGACGGTGAATGCCGAGGTTGTGTATCTGATGGATGACGCAGGCTATCTGTGGGTTCTCAAGGTATATCCGACCGCAGAGGGCTATAGCTGCGGCATCAACTTCGTTCCCACGAATCTGACCGAAGCTGGTTATGAGATGGTCTATGACGGTGATGATAACCCGCTGTCGTCCCTGTGCGTCGGCGAAGACGGAAACCTCTACTTCTCGGCCTACAACGGAGATACGAACGTTCTGTACCGTCTGTCCTATGATGCGAATCTGGAAAGCTTTGACGCCAAGGTCATCGGTGATGTTGGCGATGCTGTCTGGCCTGCGGTTCTGTTCGAAGTTACAGGCAACGCAAGCTCTGAGGGCAGCGCAAGACATGCGCTTGATGCTGCATCCACGGTTACCGTTGCTTCTCAGAACATCACTGCCGAGGAAATGCTTGCTGCCGGCAGCGCCAGAAAGGGCGCGGCCCTGAGCATGTCTGCTTCCAAGACGGTCGATAATTCCCGGAAGAACGCCAACGCTGCCAACGGGGCGCAGGCTCCGTCTGTGATGCCGCTGTCCAGCTCTGAGGTTGGAGAAGGCGAAGACACTGTCACGGTCAGCGTTACTGCAAAGGACGTCACTGGCGCGGACGCTGCTTCCACCAACGGCGTGAGCACTGTTGCCTGGGACACCGACGCTCTGACGCTTACGGGCATCAAGGTCAATGGTAATTATTCGTCCATCAACCGTGCGAATGAAGCAAACGGCGAGATCACCTTCGGCTACGTCAGCCTGAACGGCATTGCCGCCGGTGATACCGTTGCCGAGCTGGTCTTCGAAGTCAAGAGCACTGCGGTGGATACGATCACCATCACGCACGAGGAAATCAACGACACTGAGTCCGGATACGTCGAAGAGCTTGCACTTGGCTACACGCATGAGAACACCGAGCTTGTTGGTGCGAAGGACGCTACCTGCACGGAAGACGGCTACACCGGTGATCTCTATTGCACCGACTGCGGCGCGCTGATCAAGCAGGGCGAGGTCATCCCGGCTGCCGGCCATACGCCTGAGCTGCGCAACCAGAAGAATGCGACCTACGCGGAAGAGGGTTACACCGGCGATCTCTACTGCGCTGTCTGCGATGCGCTGCTGGAGAAGGGCGAGGTCATCCCCGTGAAGGAGCTGCCTGTTGCGGTCCTGCCGCCTGTCACTGTTCCCACGATGCCCGGCACCGGCAGTGGCCTGCCGTTCGTGGATGTCGGCACCGGCGACTGGTTCTATGGCGATGTTGAGTACGTCTATGACGAGGGCCTGATGAACGGCACCAGCGGCACGCGCTTCGACCCGAACGGTGTTCTGACGCGTGCGATGGTCGTCACCATCCTCTACCGTATGGAGGTTGAGCCCGAAGCTGTGAGAACGTTCAACACCTTCTCTGATGTTTCGCGCTCCGACTGGTACGGCGAAGCGGTCGAATGGGCTGCCGCGAACGGTATCGTCAACGGCTACTCCGACGGCAGATTCGGCCCGAACGACCCCATCACCCGTGAGCAGCTGGCGGCTATCCTGTACCGCTATGCGGCGTTCAAGGGCTATGAGGTGACCAAGGCGAACACGACGAGCCTGGCTGGCTATCCCGACGCTGCCAAGGTCTCCGGCTACGCAGTTCCCGCTGTGCAGTGGGCTGTGGGCAAGGGCCTCATCAACGGCGTGAGCGGCAAGCTGGCTCCGCAGAGCACGGCTACCCGTGCACAGGTTGCTGCGATCATCCATCGTTTCCTCGAGGGCTGAGCGCTGAAACCTGAACCCAAGGCATAACAAAGGCCCCGCAGGCATCCGCCTGCGGGGCCTGAAACCGTTCATGCGCCGGAAAATATTTCAGGCGAGCTGTATCGGAATAAAAAAATGGCTGCCCGACGGGCAGCCATTTTTCATATTTGCTTTACCGGCTGGGGATTTGCGGCAGACGGGCAGGGGAGCGCACAGACGCTTCTGCCGGAGCAAAACGCCCGCAGCCCCTGGCCTTATCCCTCCAGATGAAAGGCAATTTTCAGATCCTCGACCTCGCTGCTTGTGATATGGACGATTTTGCCAAGCGGGCCGCTGTCGATGATGGAATGCGCGGTGGATTCCAGCACCTCAAGCCGGTCAAACGCCTGCAGCAGCGACGCGCCTGTGACGATCACGCAGTCGTTCTCGACCATGATGGCGGGCACTGCCGGGCCAAACATGCGCGAGGTCTGCTCGGGGCCGGTATAGAACTGGCGGTAGGACAGCTTCCTGATGTCGCGCAGCAAAACGTAGCTCTCCGGGATGGTGCGCGGGTCAAATTCTGCGTCCGTCACGGCGAATGCCATCGCGTGTACGGGGTGCGCCTGCAGGATGGCGCGTATCCCGGAATTGTTGCGGTAGATGCGCGCATGCAGCTGCACTGCCCGCGAGGGCGTCTTGCCGAGCTCCTTCATGTCATCCTTGACGCGTACAAGGTCCTCCTCTTCCAGATACGCACGGTCACGGCCAAACGGCGTAATGAGGAAGCTGTCGTCTGACAAGCGCACCGAGTAGGTGCCGTGCGTGGCCGTGAACAGCCCCATGCGGTATGAGCGCTTGATGAGCGTAATCATGTCGCGCCGGGCAGAGAGCTCCTCAGACGAGTATGAGCGCGGGATGAAGCCGTCCATCTTGGTGTGGTGGTTCGTCTCTGAGAGGCGGTAGGCCTCGGCTGGGAGGGCGCGCACAGTACCGATGCGTCTGGCCTGAATCTCGAGCTCTGCCGCGTAGTTGAGCGTCTCAAAGCGCTGGAACGCTGTGAACATGTCCGGTGCGCCGACACATACGCCGTGGTTTTCCAGAATTGCGATGTCACAGCCGGCGGCAAAGACCGTGCCGATCTTCTCTCCGAGCGCTTCACTGCCGGGCACATCGTATTTGGCGATGCGCACGTCCGGGCAGACGCGCCGCACCGAAGTGATGAGATCAAGATCCGGCACCTTGCGCACGATGGAGAACGCCACCAGCGCAGGCGGGTGCGCGTGCAGAACGGCCTTGAGGTCGGGCCGCAGCCTGTATACCGACTGGTGGAACGGCAGCTCGGACGAGGGCTTGTGCGGGCCTTCACAGGTGCCGTCGGGGCGGACGCAGATGATATCCCTGCGGCTCAGCGTGCCCTTGTCCACGCTGGCCGGCGTGATCCAGATGTTGCCATCAGTGTCCATGATGGACAGATTGCCGCCTGAGGTGGTCGTCAGGCCCTTGTCGTAAATGCGCTGCATGAACATGACCAGCTGATCGGCGGGGTGGATATATTGGATGTTCAAAAAGCTCGCCTCCGTGTGTCATTTATCTGTGTCATAAAACTGTAAACAGCATAGCATATCTGGCGGGAAATGTCACGGATAAGCGTATGAATTTTGCGGTGCGGTTATTTCTTTGCCGCCTGTGTGGGCGGTGTATGTATCTTTTTGAAGTTGCCGACGGTCTCATTGACCTCGGTGATATAGGCAAAGGTGTCAGGGAACTGGCTGAGCGCGCGGTGGAACGCCACGATCTGGTGGCGGTTCACCACACAGATGAGCAGCTGCTTCGTATGACCGGAGTACATGCCGTGTGCAGGGATGACGGTTACGCCGTGGTGCAGCTCGCGCAGCAAGAGCTGCGAAAGCGCGTCCGCGTGTTCAGTCACGACCTCAAACTTGAGCGCGCGCTGGCCGCCCTTCAGAATGGCGTCGCTGATGCGCGAGCTGAGGTAGCAGTAGAGCAGGCACAAAATGACCGGCTCAAACTTGCAGTCGTAGACAAAATAGGAGATGACAGCCACCGATGCGTTCAGCGCGAAGATCATCCACACAAGGCTGTATTCCGGCCGGCGGCAGCGCACACAGGCGGCGACGATATCCGTGCCGCCGGTTGAGCCGCCCTGCCGGATGACAAGACCGTAGATCGCGCCGGAGATGACACCCGCTGTTACAGGCCCAAGAATGGCCGACGTGCCGTTTTCCGTGTGGTAGACGTAGGCGCTCAGATCGACACGCCCCAGCAGCAGCGTGGCCGCGGAGAACGTGAGAATGAACACGGCGTTCTTACAGGCAAACTCATGCCCCACCATGAACCATGCCAGCACCACAAGCGGCGCATTGACGATCAGAGAAAAATAACCGATATTCAGGTGAAACAGATACTGCACCATTGTGGCAATGCCGTTGATGCCGGCAGGTGCGAACGAATTGGGAAAGACGAACAGCTCATAGCTCAAACCCATTACCACGGCGAGCGCAACGACAATGGCGTAGCTTTTGATGATCCTTCCCACGGACTTGTGCAATGCAGCCATCTCCCATCCAGCCGGGCTTGCCGGCAATTTCCGTTGGCGAGTATAGTGCATTTGGAGAAATTTTGCAAGAGGTATTGCAAAAAATATTTTTGCATGACGGACACAATTCAAATTCATGCAGAATTCGACGGGTTTCATGTGCCTGCCGACGGGAAAATGAAAGATTCTGCGGCCGGCAATTCACGCCAACCGGGCCGTTTGCGCGAAAAAAAGCCGCCGCAGAAACCTGCGGCGGCTTGCGGGGAACGTCACTTTTCTTCAAACTCCGTATTCTTATAGCGGCTGTAGGCCACGACGATACGGCGGTTGGGCTCGGTGCCGGTGGAGTAGGTGGTCACGTCCGGATACTCCTGCAGCGCTGCATGGATCACATGGCGCTCATAGGCGTTCATCGGCTCAAGCGTGATGTTGCGGCGGTACTTGACGACCTTGCCCGCGACCTTCTGCGCCAGCCGCTGCAGCGATTCCTCGCGCTTGCGGCGGTAGTTCTCGGCGTCGACGTTGATGCGTACGCGCTTGTTCTGGCCGCGGTTGACGGCGTAGTTGGTCAGATGCTGGATGGCGTCGAGCGTCTCGCCGCGGCGGCCGATCAGGATGCCAAGATTTTCGCCGACGAGGTCGACCATATAGCTCTCATCCGCGTTTTTCACGGCGTGCGGCACGGCGTCAGAGCCCATGTGCTCAAGCAGGCCCTTCACAAAGACCTCGATCGTCTCCTCGACAGAGCCGGGCTGCGCGGGTGCGTAGGCCTTTGGCTCGGCGGGCGCAGCGGGCTTTTTTTCAACCGGCTTTTTCTCTGCGGGCTTCGGCTGCTGCGGCCTGCGGTTTTCACGGCGCTCCGGACGCGGCTTGTCGGCCTTCGGTGCGCGCGGCGCATCAGACTTCGGCTGCTGCGGCTTGGGCTGCGCAGGGGGCGCAGGCGCAATTACACGCGGGGCGGGCTCAGCCGCCGGGGCGATGACCCGGGGGGCGTTCCCAGCGGCAGGCGCGGCCTTCTTTGGCTTGCTGCGCGATGCGCTGGAGAGGGCGGGCGCCGGCGCGGCGGGCTGCTCGTCGGGCACCTCGTAGGTCACCTTGATCTTGGCCGGCTGCGCGCCGATGCCAAGAAAGCCCGATTTGGGATTTTCCAGAACTTCAACCGAGACGCTGTCGCGGTCCATGCCGAGCTGCTCAAGCGCGGCGGCGATGGCCAGATCGATGGTCTTTCCGGTTGCGGTAATAAACTTTTCCATGTGAAACCTTACTCCTCGCTTTCTTCCGCCGAAGCACCCTTGCGGTAGCGGTCGGCCTTATACGCGCGGCCGCGGCAATACGGACGCTCGGGGTCGCCGGAGAGCGGACGCTCTGCCGTTTCTTCCGCAGCGGCAGTGGGATTCTTCTTCGCGGCGTATTCTCTGGCGGCCTTCTCGGCGGCCTCTTTTTCCTGCTGCTTCAGCTTCTTCTTGCTGACGTTGTCCATGATGCCGTCGGGATTCTGCTCGCGGCGCAGCTGGCGCTGACGCTCCCGTTCGGCCTCCTCGGCACGGCGCTCTGCGGCACGGGCCTGACGCTCAGCGTCCTCGCGGTCATAGACCTTGCTGTAATGCTTGGTTAGGATGACGTCCTGGATGGTGGAGAACAGGCCCTGCGCGATCCAGTACAGCGACAGCGCTGCCGGCATCGAGAAGCCGATCCACAAAGACATCAGCGGCATCATCAGCATCATGGTCATATTTGTCTGGTTGGCGGCCTTTGCGGCCTCGGCGTCCTTTTCGCCGTCGGCGTTGGTTGCGACCTGGTTGTTCATCTTCTGGCTGATGAACATGGACACGACCTGCAGGCCGGCCGAAAGGATCGGCAGCAGGAACAGGCCGATCTCCGACCAGTCGTGCATCGTCCAGAACTTGAAAGACGGAATCGCGGCCAGATCGACGCCCAGGAACGAGAAATTGAAAGTAGCGAGGTTGGCATTCGCCGTGACGGCGATGCTCTTGAGCTCCTCAGCGAATTCGCCGATATGGCCGGCGGCGGCCAGCTGCGCATAGTAGGCGTTGGCGCCCAGATCGACGCCCTTGGCCTGCATGAACGCCACGATGGCGGCAGAGACGGAGCGCGCGTTGTGCAGCATGTAGGTGATGGGCTCGCGGATGACGTAGTACAGCGGCAGCATGATCAGAAGCGGCAGGAACGACCACAGACAGCCGCCTGTGGTGGACACGCCCTCTTCTTTATACAGTGCCATGACCTCCTGCTGGTATTTCTGCTTGTCGTCGCCGTATTTGGCCTCGAGCGACTTGACAAGCGGCGACATGCGCGACATTTTCAGCATGCTCTTCTTGCTCTTGATGCCCATGGGCAGCAGCACGAGCTTGACGATCAGCGAGAACAGAATCAGCGCCACGCCATAGTTCTTGCAGAACGCGTGCAGCCAGTCGAGCAGGTAGCCGAACGGAACGCGGATAATGTCGGAAATGCTGGTTTTGTCCTGGGTGGCTTCAGCGGCGGCCTCGGCGGCAGCGGCGGGCTCCATCGAAGAATACTCGTCCGACACGCCGCTGGGCGCGGCTACGCACGCGGCCAGACTGACTGCAAGCAGAACGACAAGCAGCAGAGCCAGAAATCTTTTCATTGGTAAACTCCTCCATTGTAACGGATGCCAAAAAAACCGGCGCGCACGCGCGCCGTTTTACGGCACAGGGTCAAAGTAATCGCCCTTATAAAAGGGATTGCAGCGCAGAAGCCGCTTACACGCAAGCCAGCCGCCCCTCCAAACGCCGTATCGCTCGATTGCCTCCAGCGCGTACTGCGAGCACGTCGGAGAAAACCGGCAGCGCGGCGGGAAGGCCGGTGAAATGCTGCGCTGATAGAATCGAATGAGCCATAAAAAGACGCGTTTCATCCCTCGTCCTCCGGATGGTAGATGCCAAGCCTGGCGGCAAGCGTGAGATACGCGCGCTCGAGCTGGCGGTAGTCGGCCTGCATTGCGCGGCTGCGCGCGACGACGACGATGTCATAGCCCCGGGCGAACTGCTGCTCATGCAGCCGGTAGATCTCGCGCAGACGGCGGCGCAGCCGGTTGCGGTGCACGGCATGGCCGAGCTTGGCCCCGACTGTGAGGCCGATCCGGTTTTCCGCGCTGCCGTTTTTGCGGCAGTAGAGCACAAGACAGGCGTTGGCGCAGGACGCGCCCTTGCGGTAGAGACGGCGGAAGATGTGATTGAGTTTGAGGGATTTGGAAAACTGCATAGCTGCGCCTCTTTTGGGCCTGAGCCCTGATAAACAGATGGGGCGAACAGAACTGCTTCCATTCACCCCTATGGCTCATTCTGAGCGGTATATGCGGCCATGGCTGCGCGGCGATTACGCGGACAGCTTGGCTCTGCCCTTGGCACGGCGGCGGGCGAGAACCTTACGGCCGTTGGCGGTAGCCATTCTCTTGCGGAAGCCGTGAACCTTGGATCTCTGACGCTTCTTGGGCTGATAGGTACGAACAGTGGACATTTTCTTACACCTCCTGATAAATTATGCTCAACAGCTGCAAATGCAGCCGCAGCAACTCGTGTTTCATATTCCGTAGAACATACGACTTATATTATACCGGATAGGGGCTGGTTTTGTCAATTCTTTTTTATCTGATTGCAATAGACCTTCCGTCCTTTTCGATCATGGACCTGCAGCCTGCGGCGCCGCCCGTCGGAGCAAAGCACGTTTGCTTCCGTGCGCTGCCGCTCCGCGGCCGGCCTGCTTCGCCGGGCCCGGCTGCGGCAGGGTCAACAGCAGGGCGCAGCTTCATTGGCGGAAAAGCCCGAAGGGATTTTCGCCGGCAGATCAGCGTTTCTGTGCCAGCGGCTTGGAGCGCTGCTGCTCGTCGAGCAGCCGGACAAGAATGGAGTTTGACACCATGAAGCCCTTGGGCGTGAGCCGCCAGCGGCCGTTGGACAGAACCGTCAGATCCTGCTTCTGCAGATCGAGCAGCACCTTTTCAATCGGCTTGAACGGCAGCAAAAACGAGCGCGTATACTCGCCCTCCTCCACGCCGTCGACCGTGCGCAGCCGCAGCATCAGATATTCGCCCGCGCGTTCGCGCAGCGGCACGGTCTCACATTCGCTCAGGATGACGCCCTTGTTCATTACGCCCGTGATGTATTTTTCAAGGTCAGCCTCGATGGTGAAGCGCTTGCCGGCAAAGTCGGACGCGGCGCACGGGCCGAAGCCCAGATACTCGTCGCCCACCCAGTATTTCATGTTGTGCCGGCAGATATAGCCGTCCTTGGCGAAGTTGGAGATCTCGTACTGCTTGTAGCCAAAGGATTCGAGCGTCTCGACAGCGTAGAAATACATATCGGCCTGCGCGTCGTCGTCGGGCAGATTTGCACAGTTCTGGTACTCATAGAGCTTCGTACCCGGCTCGACCTTGAGCCCGTAGCAGGAGATGTGGTCGGCCTTGAGGTCAATGACGTGGCGCAGCGTCTGCATCCACTGTTCGCGGCTCTGATTGGGAAGGCCGAACATCAGATCGACCGACACGTTGTCAAAGCCCGCGCGGCGCGCCAGCGACACGGCCTGCTGCGCCTGCTTGTAGTTGTGCGGCCGGCCGAGCGCCTTGAGCTGCTCGTCGAGGTCACTCTGTACGCCGATGGAGATGCGGTTGAAGCCTGCGCGCCGCAGGCTCATGAGCATCGGCAGCGTCACGGAGTCGGGGTTCGCCTCAAACGTGACCTCAGCGTCGCGGCTGACGTTGAAGCGGCGGTCGATCTCGGCAAAGAGCCGGCTTAAGCCGCGCGCGCCAAAAAACGACGGCGTGCCGCCGCCAAAATAGACGGTGTCGACCTCGTAGCCGGGCGCGGCAGGCGCGGTCTCGCGGATGTGTGCGACGGTCGCGTCGAGATAGCGCTCCATCAGATCCTTGTTGCGCGCGCCGCCAATGGAATAGAAGTCGCAGTATTCGCATTTGCTGCGGCAGAACGGGATGTGCACATAAATCCCGAGCGTTTTCTTTTTTGTTTCCACAACGGGAAGGATTGCCATCGCTGCACCTCCTTATTCTTCGTCCAGCTTCAAAACGGCCATGAACGCCTCAGACGGCACGCTGACGGTGCCGAACGTGCGCATGCGCTTTTTGCCCTCTTTCTGCTTTTCCAGCAGCTTCTTTTTGCGCGTGATATCGCCGCCGTAGCACTTGGCCAGAACGTCCTTGCGCAGGGCCTTGATGGTCTCGCGCGCGATGATCTTGCCGCCGATGGCCGCCTGTACGGGAATCTCAAACATCTGGCGCGGAATGTTCTCTTTCAGCTTTTCACAGATCTTCCTGGCTCTTGTGTACGCGTTGTCGGCAAAGAGGATGAAGCTGAGCGCGTCGACGATCTCGCCGTTTAAAAGAATATCGAGCTTGACGAGCTTCGACGGACGGTAGCCCTCCAGCTCATAATCCAAAGATCCGTAGCCGCGCGTGCGCGACTTGAGCGCGTCAAAGAAGTCATAGATAATCTCGTTCAGCGGCATCGAGTAGTGCAGCTCCACGCGCGTGGGGTCGAGGTACTGCATGTCCTTGAACTCGCCGCGGCGGTTGGTGCACAAATCCATAATCGCGCCGACATATTCGGGCGGAGCAATGAGATTCACCTTGGCATACGGCTCCTCCGCGTGCTCGATCTCGGCCGGGTCGGGGTAGTTGAGCGGGGTGTAGACGTCCACGACCGAGCCGTCGGTCTTGGTGATCTTGTACACGACGTTCGGCGCGGTGGTGATGAGATCGAGGTTATACTCGCGCTCCAGCCGTTCGAGGATAATCTCCATGTGCAAAAGACCCAAAAAGCCGCAGCGGAAGCCGAAGCCCAGCGCGATGGAGTTTTCCTGTGTGTAGCTCATCGACGCGTCGTTGAGCTTCAGCTTTTCCAGCGCGTCGCGCAGATCGCCGTACTTGGAGCCGTCGGCGGGATACACGCCCGAGAAGACCATGGGCTGCGCCTGCTTGTAGCCGGGCAGCGCCTCGGGCGCGGGATTTTCAACGGATGTAATGG
This sequence comes from Clostridiales bacterium, assembly GCA_004555655.1. Taxonomy (GTDB): domain Bacteria; phylum Bacillota; class Clostridia; order Oscillospirales; family Oscillospiraceae; genus CAG-170. The sequence goes on along the minus strand of SFHJ01000005.1, from coordinate 53,910 downwards.
TGTCGCCTACGCGCGTGTCGGAGACGGTCTTGATGGAAGCCGTGAGATAGCCGACCTCGCCCGCGCCGAGCGCTTCGGCCGGACGCATCCCGAACGGATGCAGATAGCCGACCTCCACGACCTTATACACAGCGCCGGTGGCCATCATTCTGATGTCCATGCCGGGGCGCACCACGCCCTGCATGACGCGCAGGTAGACGATCGCGCCGCGGTAGGAATCATACTGGCTGTCAAAGATCAGGCACTGCAGGGGCGCTTCACGCGAGCCCCTGGGCGCGGGAACGCCCTGCACGATCATTTCCAGCACCGCATGGATGTTGATGCCGTTCTTGGCGGAAATTTCCGGCGCGTCGAGCGCGGGGATGCCGATGACGTCTTCAATCTCGTGCTTGACCTCCTCGGGACGGGCGGCAGGCAGGTCAATTTTGTTGATGACGGGAAGAACCTCCAGATTGTTGTCGATGGCAAGATACGTGTTTGCCAGCGTCTGGGCCTCGATGCCCTGCGAGGCGTCCACGACCAGCACCGCGCCCTCACAGGCGGATAAGCTGCGCGAGACCTCGTAGTTGAAGTCCACGTGGCCCGGGGTGTCGATGAGGTTCAGCACATAGTCCTCCCCGTCGTCGGCGTGGTAGTCCAGCCGCACGGCGCGGGCCTTGATGGTGATGCCGCGCTCACGCTCGAGGTCCATCGAATCGAGGATCTGATCGGCCATCTCGCGCTTGTCCACGGTCTTGCATTCCTCCAGCAGCCGGTCAGCCAGCGTGGATTTGCCGTGATCGATGTGCGCGACGATGGAAAAATTGCGGATTTTGGAAAGATCGGTCATAAAGAGTCTCCTCTTTTTGTAAAAGTCTTAATGAGCAATGTTTTCTTCCGCGACGGTCTCATACTTGCTGGAGGTGGAGAAGTATGCGTCGAGAATGGGAATGCAGACGTTGGCCAGATTGCCGCCCTGCGCGCCCTTTTCCACGTACACGGCGATGGCGATCTCGGGGTCGTCGGCCGGCGCGTAGAGGACGAACGACGCGTGGTCGGAGCCTGTGTTCGAGCCGATGGTCACGCCCTGCCACTGGGCCGTGCCCGTTTTGCACGCGACAGGAATGGGGTAGTCGGCCAGATACTGCGCGGCGGTACCCTTGGTGGCGACCAGCTGCATGCCGGTGGTGTAGCAGTCGATGGCCTCGTCGGACATCTCAAATGTGCTGGCGACGGTGGGCGTGTGTTCCTCAATCAGCGTCTGGTAGTCCCAGGAGACGACGCGCGAGAGGAACGTGGCCGCATAGCGCGTGCCCTTGTTGGCGAGCGTGGACGCATAGCAGACCATCTGCATCGGCGTGAAGCGGTTGAGGCTCTGGCCGATGACGGCCTGCAGCACGTCTGCGCCGTACCATTCGGCCTCGTCGCCCTCATACAGTTCGGCCTTGGTCTCGGCGTTGGCGCGCGTGCCGGTCTCCTCATAGAGCTCGATGCCCGTCGGCTCGCCCAGACCCAGGGCCTTGGCCACGATGTCGAACGGGTTCTCGCCCGTCTCGGCGTAGTAGGTGTTGTAGGTCAGACGGCCGCACTCATAGAAGTAGTAGTTGCACGATTCCTGCAGTGCCTGCTGCATGTCGATCGTGCCGTGGGTGGTGCCTGTGCTCGTCCAGACGTAGCACACCGGCTCAAAGCCGCTGTCCGCGTAGTACGAGTACACGCCCTTGTCAGTGATGGGGTAGTATTCGCCGATGCCGCCGAAGTCGATGGAGGCGATGGCCGTGACCATCTTGTAGATGGAGCCGGGCGGATACGGGGCCAGCAGCGCGCGGTTGTACAGCGGCTTATACTCGTCTTCGGCAAGCGCCTTGAAATCTTCAGAGAACGTGGCGAGGTTGTAGGTTGGGTAGCTGGCGCAGGCGAGGATATCGCCCGTTTTGCACTGCTGCACAACGACCGCGCCGCCTTCGGCGTCCTTACCTTCCTGCTTGCGGCCCACGCCGTTTTCGCGCAGGTTCAGAATGAGGCTCTCCAGCGCCTTCTCGGCCGTGCCCTGCAGGCCGATGTCGATGGTGAGCTCTACATTGTTGCCGGGCTCCGGCACGGACTTGAAGTATTCCTCCAGCACCTCGCCCGACGAGGACACGGTGGTGAATTTCAGACCGCTCTGCCCGTGCAGATAGTCCTCGAACGCCTTCTCGATGCCGTCCTTGCCGATGAGCGAGTTCATGGCGTAGCCCTTTTCCCTATATGTTTCCCATTCCTGCGCGTCCATCTGGCCGATGGAGCCCAGCAGATGTGCGGCATAGGGTGTGTAATACTCGCGCACCGTGGTCGATTCGACGACCACGCCCGGCACGCCCAGCTCCATCACTGCGGCCAGTGCCTCGGCCGAGACGTCGCTGGCGAGCGTGTAGTTTTCCAGGCCCACGCCGTCGACGCTTCTGAGCTCCAGCTCATAGCGCACGGAGATAAATTTATAGACCTGCTCCGGCGTCCATTCGTCGGGCAGCTTGTACGCCTCGCGCAGGTTTTTGATGAGCGTGGACGCGGAGATATCAAGGTCATAGTCGCGGTAGCGCAAAAACGTGCGGAAATAGTTCTGCCACGTCTGCGAAAGCGAATCCATATCGTAGCTGTAGGGCCGCTCGGGCGTGACGGGGAAGTGCGTCTGGTACTCGATGCCCAGCTCGTCGCACAGCTCGAGCAGCTTTAAGAGGTTCTCATTCGGCTCGTCACTGCTGAAGAGCACGAAATTAATGATGATAAGGTTGTAGCTGGCGCGGTTGCCGACCAGCACGTTGCCGTTGCGGTCGAGAAGGTTGCCGCGCGCTGCTTCCACGGTGGTCTGATAGGTGATCGAGTCGGATTTTTCGGCGATATAGCTGTCGCCGGGCGCAAGCTGCAGCTTATACAGCCGCAGGAAAAACACGCTGAACAGCACAAGAATCAGCACAATGAACAATGTAAGACGAAAACGCGAAAGCCGTTCCAAGCGTCAAGCACCTGCCTTTCTTACAATCCGCGCCGCCAGATAGAGAAATGGCCACGCGATCATGGACAGCCCGATCTGCACCGGCACCGACAAAATACCCGCGAACGACGTGGTGCCAAGAAAGACGCGGAAGGCGAACAGCGCCAGCTGCATGACGCACAGCGTCATTAGGCACATCAAGAACGCGGACAGCAGCGTCCGGTTGAGATAGCGGTCGCACAGGTAGCCCACGACCGCACCGCAGACGGGAAGCAGAAGAATGTATAAAACGCCGCCGTCGGCGCCGGCGAGCATCCAGAACGCGCCCGCAATGAGCCCGAACAGCGCGCCGTTTTCACTGCCGGTGTGCATGGCGATGCAGGCAATGCAGACCGGGACAAGGCTCAGCTTGACGCCGAAAAAGCGCGCGTGACCGAAGACGACCGTCTGCAGCACGATCACGAGCAGAAACAGTGCGGCGTACAGCGCCCACATCAGGATATTTTTATAGGTTTGCCGCATGCGGACGCTCCTTTCCGGTTTTTTGCGCCTGCTGCGCAAAACGCTGCAGGGCGCGGATGGTTACTTGTTGGCGTATTCGGTGATGATGAAGATCTGCTCGAGTGCGTCAAGGTCACACGAGGGCGTAAGCGTGGCGTACTTGGCAACGCCCGTCTCGTCAAGACTGACGTTTGTGATGTAGCCCAGCAGAAGCCCGCGCGGATAGAGCGTCGAGCCGGTGGTGACGACCTGGTCGTTGTTTTTGACCACGGCGCTCGTAGGCAGGTAGTTCATACGAAGCACGCTCGTGTTGTCGGGGAGGTACGTGCCCTGCACCACGCCGGTGTAGCCCGACGAAGCAATCGAAACGCTGATCTCCAAAGACGAATCCATAAGCGTTGTGACCGTGGCCCAGTTGAGACCCACGTCGGTAATCAGGCCCACGACCTGCCCATTCTCGGTGACGGCGCACATGCCCTCGGTGAGGCCGGAGTTTGTGCCCTTGCCGATGGTAAAGGCGCTGGTGTAGTTGGACGATTCCCAGGAGATGATGTACGCCGAGACAAATTTATAGTCCTCGTGTTCCTCGGCAAGGCCAAGGAGCGTGCGAAGCCGCTCATTTTCGCGCTGGTACTCCTCGGCCGTGCGCACGTCCTCCTGCATGTCGAGAATCTGCTTCTGCAGCTCGGCGTTTTCAGCCTGCAGCGATTCATAGCTGAACAGGTAATTATAGTACCGCTCGGCCTGCCGGTCGATGGCGGCAACGCCCGCGCGGAAGGGCGAGAGGATGGTTCCGGCCAGATTCTCGCCGAAGGTCGTTCCGGAGGCAATGGCCACCGTCACGCCCAGCAGGATCGCCACGACGAGCGCCACGATCAGAATGGTCTTGAGCCGGGCCGACCAGAATTTTTTCTTCATTCGATCACCTCATACGAGCGTAACGCCACAGCCTTGCAGCATTTCCCCCAGCGTGCACACGGGAAGGCCCATGACGCTGAAATAGTCGCCGTCAAGCCGCTCGACAAACAAGCCGGCCAGCCCCTGAATGCCATAGGCCCCGGCTTTGTCCATCGGCTCGCCGGTCGCGATGTAGCGTGCGATCTCGCCGTCGGTAAGTTGACGGAACCAGACGGACGTTTTGACAACGGTGGTGGAAACATCCTCGCCGCGCCGCACGCTCAGCCCCGTCATGACCGTATGCGCGCGTCCCGAGAGCAGCCGCAGCATCCTGGCTGCGTCTGCTGCATCTGCCGGCTTTCCGAGAATCGTATCGTCCGCCACCACGATGGTATCGGCGGAGATGACGATATCGTCCGGCGCGCAGGCAACGGCGCGGGCCTTTGCCGCGCTCACGCGCGCGACCTCGTCTTCCGGTGGTCTTCCGGGGAACATCGTTTCGTCGATGTCGGCGGTCTGTATGGAAAATTCCACGCCCAGCTGGCGCAGAAGCTGCTGCCGGCGGGGGGATCCGGACGCTAAAATGATTGCCATGTCGTTCTCTTCTTCTTTTCGTTATTCCACGCCCCGGGTGTAGAGCCCGCGGGTGTAGCTGCCGGCGTCAAAGCTGCCGCCGTTTTGGTACTGGGACAAGATGGCGTCGATCTCGCCGGGGTTCTCCGTGGTGAACTGCAGCCGCAGCGCCCACAGGCCCATCCCGCGGAACACGTCCTTTTTGTCCAGCAGATACATCTTCTTGCCGTTCAGAATCACGTTGCGGCAGGTGCCGGGGTCTTTCACGACGGGGAATTCCTCGCCCATGCGGTCGATGAGCCGCGTCGTGGCCGTGTCACAGCTGCAGGTGCCGGTGCGGTTTTTGATGATGCAGTTTTCCGTCAGCATCAAGGGCAGCCGCCCGTAGATCATCAGCTCACACGGCACGGCCTTGGAGATATCGCGAATCTGCGGCAGCGTCATCTCAAAGGACAAAAGCTGCGAATCAAGCCCCTGCGCGCGCAGCAGGTGCATCGCGCGGGAGTTGTAGATGTTCAGGCCAAAATCGCCGCGTACGGCGAAGCCCGCGGCCTTGGCTATGCGGATCTGGCCGATGTTGCCCACCAGCAGCTGCCGCACACCCATGAGATAGGCCGATTTCAGCTGCGCGGCCAGCTGTGCGTTCTCGCCGCTCCAGCTCACGCGCGGCAGAACAGCCGCCAGCTGCGTCTCCACGCCCACCATCTGCGGCAGCTCCGGGTGCTGGATGATCTCGCTGAGCGGGACGTAAAGAACCGTCGGCACCATCGAGAGCATCTTGGGCGTGATCTGCGGAAACTGCCGGACGTAGACGCTCAGCATCGGCTCGCCCGTCATGCCGTCGTACAGCGCGGGCGCGTTGTAGGCGTTCAGCTTTGCAAGTTTCGGACGGCCGCGCCGGGCGGTCAGCTCGGCGATGACGTCACGGCGCATGGCGTTGATGCTGGCGGCCGGGAGCATCAGCCCGGGGTCAATCACACTTTTGACGCTCACGGCGTAGTACGGCGTGCCGCCCGTCTTTCTCAGGCGCTCCTCCAGCTCCTCCGGCGTGAGCGAACGGACCTGCGCCTGCTGCGGTACAGGGCCCAGCGTACGGCAGACGTGGCCCTGATCGTCCTCTACGGCCAGCTGCGCCGGCTCGTTCGCGCGCAGCATCGCGTAGAAGCGGATGGGCACGCGCGGCGCTTCGGTATTTTCAAAGCTGGCCCGCGCTGCGGCGAGCAGCTCCTTGTCGGGCCCGCCGGGCTGGCGGATGCCGAACATGTCGGGCCCCGTATGGCCCTCGTAATAGCCCTGCGTGAAGCCCTCGCGAGAGAACGCGGCCTCGAGCTGGCGCAGATCGTCATCCGAGAGTTTCTGGCCGTTCAGAACGGTGCGGTAGGCCTTGGTCACAATGGCGACGTACTCAGGCCGCTTCATGCGGCCTTCGATTTTGATCGAAGATACGCCCATGCGGTGCAGATCGTCGAGATAGCCCACAAGGCAGTTGTCCTTGAGGCTGAGCGGATATCTGGCCGGTTCAAACCGGCCATAGCCGTAGGGGAGCCTGCACGGCTGCGCGCACTGGCCGCGGTTGCCCGAGCGGCGGCCGATGACGGACGAGAGATAGCACTGACCCGAGTAGCACATGCACAGCGCGCCGTGCACGAAAACTTCGATTTCAATGGGGCTCATGCGGCAGATGTGCGCGATCTCCCCGCGCGGCAGCTCCCGCGCGAGCACCACGCGCGAACAGCCCAGCGCCGCAGCGGCCTGCACGCCCTCGAGCGAGTGGATGCTCATCTGCGTCGAGGCGTGGATGGGCGTTTCGGGCGCGATCTCCTTGCAGAGCTGCACCATGCCCAGATCCTGCACGATGAACGCGTCCACGCCGAACGCGGCGGCGGTGCGGATGACCTCGGCAGCGCGCGGCATCTCGCGGTCGCAGACCAGGGTGTTGAGCGTCAGATGGACCTGCACGCCGCGCACATGGCAGTAGACAATGGCCTCCTGCAGCTCGTCGGCGGAAAAGTTGTGCGCGTTCATGCGCGCATTGAAGCTGTCATATCCAAGATATACGGCGTCGGCGCCGTTCTGCACGGCGGCGCGCAGCGCCTCCATGGACCCGGCGGGGGACAGTAATTCCAACATAGTCAGATCGTTCCTTTGATAAAGTCGCATAGCATATTCTCGTACATTGTATCACAACGAGGCGCGTCAGAAAAGTGGGAGCTGCAATTTTTTTGACGGTATTTTGTAAACTTTTCGTTATTTGCGCCGGCGGGCATTGGGCGGCTTTGTTCTTGCCGCGGCGAAAAATGTGTGCTATACTGTTATCCACGGACATTTTGGAAAAGGAGGCGGCAATATGGCGGAGCGGCAGATCACGATCACCGAGCAGGCGGCGCGCAGGCTGCTCGCTGCGGGAAACGGTGACGCGGCGCTGGTCTATCTCTACCTTGCCGCCGGCGGCGCGCAGGAGACGGCCATGCAGCAGCTGCACCTTGACGAGCGCCGGTTTGAATTTGCCGCAGCCACGCTGCGCCAGCTGGGGCTGTGGCCCGAGGAGGAGAAAAAGCACCTGCTGCCGGACGCGGCGCCGGTATACACCGAGGCCGATCTGCAGCGCGAATACGCCTCCGGTGAGGAATTTTCCAGCATGGTGGGCGAAACGCAGCGCAGGCTCGGCCGCATTCTGAGCACCGAGGAGCTGAAAATTCTGCTCTCTGTCTACCGCTATCTCGGCCTTGCGCCCGAGGTCATCTCAATCCTGGTGAACTACTGCATCCAGCGCGCCCGCGCGCGCGGAAACGCCCGCATGCCGTCGATCCGCACGATCGAAAAAGAGGCATACCGCTGGGCCGACAACGGTATCGACACCATGGAAGAGGCCGCGGTGTACGTCCAGCGGCAGCTGCAGCTGCAGACAAGACTCGGCCGCGTGCGCGAAATTTTGCAGCTCGGCGAGCGGAAATTCACGCCGGGCGAGGAAAAACTGGTGCGCACATGGCTCGACTGGGGCTTTGGCGAGAGCGAGATCCGGCTGGCCTATGAAAAGACATGTATGAATACGGGCGGGCTTCGCTGGCCGTACATCAATTCAATTCTGAAAAGCTGGCATGAGCAGGGCCTTACGACTGTCCGCCAGATAGAGGCCGGCGACCGCCAGCCCGAGCGCGCGCAGTCCGGACGGCCGCGGCAGGCCGTCGGCCACGACGATGCGCCCACGGCGTTTGAGCGCGACGCGATCCGGCGCATGATGGAAAAGACATTTGACCAGGAGGAATGAGCATGGCGTATTCACCGGCGGTTCTGCAGCGCGCGCAGCAGCGGCTTACGCTCTCGCGCGAGCAGAACGAGCTTGACGCGCGCGCGCGCATCGACGGCATCTACGCCCAGTATCCGCGTCTGCGCGAAATTGACCGCCAGCTTCGGCAGACGGCGGCGCATATTATGGCCGTGGCGTTCCGGAAGGGCGAGGACCCGCAGCAGGCGATGCAGCAGCTGAAAGAAGAAAACCTTTCCCTGCAGCGCGAGCGCGAGTGGATTCTCGAGTCCAACGACATCGACCCCGACGATCTGGAGCTCACGCCCATCTGCAAAAGCTGCGGCGGCACGGGCTGGCGCGGCGCGGCGATGTGCGACTGCCTGAAAGAGCTCTGCCGGCAGGAGCAGAAGAAGGAGCTTTCCACGCTGCTGGGCGCGGGCAAGGAGAGCTTCGACCGGTTCAGGCTGGACTATTACCCGGCTGAGTATGACCCCAAGCTGGGCGCCAGTCCGCGCGCGGTCATGCAGCAGGTGCTGCGCAGCGCGCAGTACTACGCGCGCACGTTTTCCGCGTCCTCCGGCTCCATTTTGATGCTGGGCGCGACGGGGCTTGGAAAGACGTTTCTCTCGGCGTGCATCGCGCGCGCCGTGACCGACCGGGGCTACTCGGTTTCGTATGTGTCGGCGAACACGTTCTTTTCCGATTTTGAGCAGGAGAAGTTCCACCCGCAGCCCGGCGAAGAACCCACGCGGCGCTATTTTGGGTGCGACCTTCTCATCATCGACGATCTTGGCACCGAGATGACGACGCAGTTCGTGGTGTCGGCGCTGTATCAGGTTGTGAATACCCGGCTCATGGAGGCAAAGCCCTGCATTGTCTCGACAAACCTGCCTGAGGATGAGCTGGCCCGGCGGTATTCGCCGCAGATTGCCTCGCGGCTGCTCGGCACGTATGAGGTGTACAGGTTCTGCGGAAAAGACATCCGGATGCTGATGAAATAAAAAACAGGGCCGCTGCAGAAAACGTCATTCTGCAGCGGCCCTGTTTTTTATTCAAATGCGAACGCCAGATAGACAGGCTCCGGCACGGGTTTCGCGGCGTCCAGCCATTTGAGCATGGCAAACGCCTGTGTGCCGCCGGGCGCGCGTATGCGCGCAGGCTGCTGGCCCAGCACATTGGACAGCGCAGGCAGCATGTTTCCGTCCGGCAGCAGCTCGCACACGCACGCGCCGTCATTACCCGCGCGCACGGCCGCGCAGCCGGTGCGCCCGCCCAGCCGCAGCGCATAAAACTCTGTGCCGGCGTAGCAAAGCCAGTGCGCGTCATAGCGCACGTGCGCGCTTGCGTAAAGAAGCGTCTCACGCAGGCCGGCATAGGCGGCAAGTGTCAGCGGCTCCGCCGCGCCGCACGGTTCGGGCAGCTGCTGCAGCGCCCGTATCTCGTGTGTGCGCTGCGCGCGGTAGCCCAGTTTTTCATAAAAGCCGAACAAAGACGGCTCGCCCGGCACCAGCAGCGTGCAGGTGAACCACTTTTTCCGCAGCTCTTTTTCCGCATAGGCCATGAGCGCGCGGCAGACACCCTGCCCGCGCGCCTCCGGCGCGGTGGTCACGGCGTAGAGATACGCGGCCTTTTCCTGCCGCTCGCCCAACACAAGCGTCTGCGGCAGGGCGTAGAGCGCGGCCAGAAGGCTGCCTTCTTCTGCGCAGTAGCCCAGACAGTGCGGGTAGGCGACGGTAAAAAACCGGTCAATGTCCTCGTCCGTGTCGCCAAAGCCGGCTTTCCAGAGGGCTTTTAGCTGCGGGAGATCCTCCGGCCTGGTTTTCCGGCAGCGCATCAGGCGTTCACCTCGTCGGCCACAAATTTTTCCAGCAGCAGCGTCGGCTGGTACGACTCCTTGGCCTTGCGCAGGCCCTCAAGACCCATGTCGTCCTCACGGTTTAAATACCGCACGTCGGGGTAGCGCCGGGCGATCATGCGCGAAAACTCGCGGTTGATCATCGCGTATGCACCGTCAACGTCGGCAGGGGCTTTTTCAAAGTTGACGTCGAAGTACTGCTCGTTCATGCGCGTGCCCATCGACACGCCGACGAGCCGATCGCCGTCGAAGAGCATCAGCCCGTCCATTTCCAGCACGTCGTAGTTGGATAGCGCACGCGCAATGGCCTGCTGCTCCACGGCAAGCGGCGCGCTGGTGGGGTGGCTTTCATACCACACGTCCAGCAGCTTCCGGCACTGCAGCAGATTTTCCGCCGTCAGCTCCTGCGTGTACCAGTCGGGATTGGCCGCGCAGAAGCGGTTGCAGTGGTTGCGTTTGGCCTGCAGCTTTTTGCCGCGCAGCTCCGAGAGCTCCTCGACGGTGTAGATGTAGTCAAAGGAGTCGCGGTAGCTCGTAAAGCGGAAGCGGCCGGGATAGAGCGCTTCCAGCGCCGCGCGCGTATCGCTTGTCAGGCCGCGCAGGCGAAGCTGCCCGCCACGCTCGCGCGCGTCCAGCGTAATTTCTTCCAGCGCCGCGCGCACATCGCCCGAACCTGCGGGGTAGATGTAGCTGTCAAAGCCGCGGTAGCGCTTGTGCTGGGTGAGAAATCCTGCGGCGAGGCCGACCTCGCCGTAGTATTCCGACCAGAAATACATGTTGTTGAAGGTGTAGTCCGCGCCGGGAAGATTGCAGCGGTACAGGATCGGCTGCATCCATGCGCGGTCCGCAATGGTGGGTTCATGGAATTCAATCATACGTCCCTCGATAACAGGCATTCGCCCGATTTTTGTTCTATCTGGTAGTATACCACCTGTGTCAATTCTTTTGCAAGCGCGTTGACAAAGCGGGAAAAAACGGGTATGCTATTGGAAGAATTCGCCGCGCTTCCATTCGGCGCAGGCGGAAAGGAAGGAAATAATCATGTGTCAAGACTGTAAGAAGAAATTTTATATCACAACGCCGATCTACTATCCGTCGAGCAAGCTGCACATCGGCCACACCTACTGCACCGTCGCGGCTGACGCGATGGCGCGCTACAAGCGCCTGCAGGGCTACGATGTAATGTTCTTGACCGGCACCGACGAGCACGGTCAGAAGATCGAGGAAAAGGCGAAGGCCGCGGGCGTCACGCCGCAGGAATTTGTCGATAACATCGTCTGCGGGGAGAAGGGCGTTCTCGATTTGTGGAAGCTGATGAACATCTCAAACGACCGCTTCATCCGCACCACCGACGATTATCATGTCGCCGCCATTCAGAAGATCTTCAAGAAGATGTATGAAAACGGCGATATCTACAAGGGCGCATACAAGGGCATGTACTGCACGCCCTGCGAGAGCTTCTGGACGGAAAGCCAGCTCGTTGACGGCAAGTGCCCCGACTGCGGCGGCGAAGTGCATGAGGCCGAGGAAGAGGCCTACTTCTTCCGTCTGTCCAAATATGCGCCGCGCGTGCGCGAGCTGCTCACGACCACCGATTTCCTCGAGCCCAAGAGCCGTGTGAACGAGATGGTCAACAACTTCATCGACCCCGGTCTGGAGGATCTGTGCGTCTCGCGCACCAGCTTCACCTGGGGTGTGCCGGTCGATTTTGACCCGGGCCACGTCGTCTATGTCTGGATCGACGCGCTGTTCAACTACATGACCGCGCTGGGCTTTGAGAATGACCGCTACAACGACCTGGACAAGTACTGGCCGTGTGACGTGCACTTTGTCGGCAAGGAGATCGTCCGTTTCCATTCGATCATCTGGCCCGCGATGCTCATGAGCCTCGATCTGCCGCTTCCGAAGAAGGTCTACGGCCACGGATGGCTCATCATGGACGGCGGTAAGATGTCCAAGTCCAAGGGCAATGTGGTCGATCCCTATGTGCTGGCCGAGATGTTCGGCGTCGACGCGTTGCGCTTCTTCCTGCTGCGCACGTTCCCGTTCGGCTCCGACGGCAACTTCTCGAACGAGCTGCTCATCAACACTATCAACATTGACCTTGCCAACGATCTTGGCAACCTCGTTTCGCGCACAACGGCGATGGTGGAGAAGTACTTCGGCGGTACGCTGCCTGCAGAGCGGCAGTTTGCCGACATCGACGACGAGCTCATTCTGATGCTCACTGGCTTGCGCGACCGGTATGAGGCGCAGATGGAGAAGTTCCAGTTCCAGAACGCGCTCGACGAGGTCTTCCGCTGCATCCAGCGCTCCAACAAGTATATCGACGAGAATATGCCCTGGGCGCTTGCCAAGGACGAGGCCAACCGCGCGCGTCTGGCCACGGTCATGTATAACCTGCTCGAGTCCGTGCGCATCTGCGCCACGCTGCTGCTGCCGTTCATGCCCGATTCCTGCCAGAAAATCTTCCGGCAGATCGGCGCTGCGGAAGAGGTTACCACCTGGCAGGCCGCAAAGCTCTGGGGAAAGCTCCCCGAGACGGTGACCGTGCACAAGGGCGAGGCCATCTTCCCGCGTGTTGACACGGCCAAGGCGCTCGCGGAGCTGGAGGAACTGCACCAGCAGCAGCTTCTGGCGGCGCTTCCCGCGCTGGAGACGGAGCCGCTTTCCGCCGAGACGGTCGAATTTGACGATTTCTGCAAGTGCGATCTGCGCGTCGTGAAGGTCAAGGACTGCAAAACGGTCAAAAAGTCTGACAAGCTGCTGTGCTTCACGCTCGACGACGGCACTGGCGAAGACCGCCAGATCCTCTCGGGCGTGCGCCAGTGGTATCCGGAGCCGGAAAAGCTCATCGGCAAGACGCTCGTTGCGATCGTGAATCTGCCGCCCAGAAAGATCATGTGGCGCGACTCCAATGGTATGCTCCTTTCTGCGATCCACAAGGAAAAGGGCGAGGAAGTGCTGCACCTCGTCATGGTCGACGATGCGATCCCGGCCGGCGCAAAGCTCGAGTGATCTGGATACACGACAAAAGGCCCGCCGTAAGGTGGGCCTTTTTCACAGGAGGGGATGGAATATGGTGCTGCGAGAGCAGCTTCTGGCCTACAAGCCGTGCAATGAACAGGAAGAAAGCGACCGCAGGCTGATGCTGCGGTACATGGACACCTTTGACGACGTGCTGACCAGAAACAACGAGATGGCGCACTTCACCGCCTCTGCGTGGGTGGTGAATCCCGCGCGCACAAAGGCGCTGATGGCGTACCACAACCTGTACAATTCGTGGGCGTGGCTGGGCGGTCATGCTGACGGCGAAGCGGACCTGCTTTCCGTCTGTCTGCGCGAGGTGCGCGAGGAATCGGGGCTGACCCGGCCGCGCGCCGTCAGCGATCAGATCTATTCGCTTGAAATTCTCGGCGTGGACGGCCACCGCAAGTGCGGCAGGCACGTCTCGACGCACGTGCACCTGAACGTGACGTATCTCATCGGGGCGGACGAGGACGAGGCCGTGCATTGTAAGCCCGATGAAAACAGCGGCGTGCGCTGGTTCGCACTGGACGAGGTGCTCGACGCCGTCAGCGAGCCGGAGATGCGCGTCGTGTATCAAAAACTCATCGATAAGCTGTCAGAGATTTGATTGCACGCTTTATCCCAACCAAATAAGAATCGCCTTCCGCAGCGCGGAAGGCGATTCTTCAGTGCGTCAAAAAGCCTCGCGGCGTTCGCGGCGCGAACGCCGCGAAGCAAATGTTGATTATTTTTTCCGGCGGCGTGTACGTCGGAAAAAATACTGCTCGGCCTGCAAGTGTGAAAAATGGCTGTCCAAAGGACGGCCATTTCTTTGCGCGCAGCAGGCTGCAGCCTGTTGTCGAAAAACGCCAAAGGAGTTTTTCGACAGGATAAAGAATCGCCTTCCGCAGCGCGGAAGGCGATTCTTTATACCGACGTCGGGTCGTAATTCTTGCCGAATTTGAGATCGGTAAACTTGATGGTCGCGCTCTCGGGGTGCACGGGCTTGGCTGGCGCGGCGGGTGCTTCAGCCGCGACGCCCGGGTCCTTGCCGACGAGCTTTTCAAGATTCTCCGAGATCTCGGACGCGATATCCCCGGCCGACTGCTTCGCCGGCTGCACGGGCGCAGACGGCACGATAAAATCGGGCACCACGCCGACGCCGCTGTCTGACTGCCAGTCGTAGGGCTTGGGCTTTTCGGGTGCGGGCTTCGGCATGGACTCCACGCGCAGATCGCGCGACTTGAGCGTCTCGAGCAGGTCAAGATGGCCCTTGATGTCCTTTTCGATCACGTCAATAAAGTTGAGCGCGGCCTGCTTGGCGCAGTTCATGCGTTCCTGCTCCTCGGCGAGCTCCTGCTGCAGATCGGCGGTCTGGCTGCGGACGCTGCCCTGTGCGTCATTCATCATGGACGCGCACTTGGCCTGCGCCTCGGCGATCATCTGGTCGCACGTGGCCTGGGCGTTCGCCATGGCCTTTTTCATCGCGCCTTCCTGCGCGCGGTATTCCTCGAGCTTTTCCACAAGGATCTTCATCTTCGACTTGAGCACGGCGTTTTCTTTATACAGCGTGATATAGTCCTCGGTCAGCGGCTCAAGAAACTCGTCGACCTGCTGCATGTCATAGCCGCCGAAGACGGCCTTGGAAAAGGTTTGCTCCTGAATTTCCTGGGGTGTGAACATAGGCGATTCCTCCTGCTGGCGCGAATTACAGATACAGGCCGTTGTTTTCCAGCTCGTCGATCAGATCGCCGACGATGTCAACGTTATACGGCGTGATGATGTAGGTGCTGATGGCGATCTTCTTGATCTTGCCGTCGAGCGCGTAGGCGCAGCCGGACAGAAAATCGACCAGCCGGCGTGCTACATCCTTATTCGTCGCTTCCAGATTCAGAACCACGGCATGCTTGCTGCGCAGGTGGTCGGCAATATCCGACACGCTGTCAAACCGGTCGGGCTTGACCAGTACGACCTGCATCTGCGCGGTTGTATGAATGTTGACGACCTTGCTGCCGCCCGGGGTGCGGCGGGTAGACGCGGGCGCGTCATCAAACGAGGTATCATACGACTCTCTGGCGGGCGCAGGCGCGGCGGAGCTGCGCGAGGCGCGGCTGGGCCTTACGTCGTCGTCGAATTCATCGAAATCGTCCTCGTCCTCGCTGTAGGGCTTTGCCAGCTTCTTCAGATCATCCATAAATCCCATAACACTATATCCTCCGATATCTGTCTGTCAGACATTATAATTTCTTGGGCCAAAAATCGCGGTACCCACGCGGATCATGGTGCTGCCCTCGCTGATGGCGTCGGCGTAGTCGTCGCTCATACCCATCGACAGGCATTCCATACTGACATTATCGTATTTTTTCATGCTTATGTCAACAAAAAGCTTGCGCATTTCGGCAAAATATCTGCAATTATCTCCGGGATGGAGGCTCACGGGCGGGATCGCCATGAGTCCAAGGAGCCTGCAGCCGGAAAAACCGGCCATTTTTGCCGCAATTTCCATGGCGCCTGCGGGCGTGAAGCCGGATTTGCTTTCCTCGGCGCCGATGTTGACCTCCAGCAAGATGTTCTGGACAATGCCCTGCTTGCGCGCTTCCTTGTCGATGCATGCCAGAAGCTCCATACGGTCGACCGACTGGATCAGATCGACCTTGCCAACGACCTGCTTGACCTTATTTGTCTGCAGATGGCCGATGAAATGCACGGGCCTGCCTGTATAGGCCCCCTGCGGCAGCTTGGCGGTCAGCTCCTGCACGCGGTTTTCTCCGCAGCAGTCCACCCCCGCGGCCACGGCCGCCTTCACAGCCGCGGCGTCATTCATCTTGGTCGCCGCGCAGAGTAAAACTTCCTCCGGCTTTCTTCCGGCGGCCTCAGCCGCCTGTGCCATCTGCGCACGGATGCGCGCGATATTCTCCGCGATATGTTCCGTTTCCATGTTACCCCACAACCTTTCCGTCATACAGATTCTTTGCGTTCACAATCACCTCGTCGCCGGGCCAGAGATTGGTGGTCTTTGTCTTGTCCAGCTCGACGACGTAGCTTTCGCCGTTGTCGTGCAGAATGGTGATCGGCTTCCACCGGGCCACGGCGCTTTCAAGCACGTACACGCCCGGCTGGCCGTTTTCATCCACGCGCACTGCGTCCTTCGGCACGCGAAGGCCGGGATACGAGGCGAAGATGACGTCGGCGGACTGCTCGCGCAGCAGCGTCACGTTCTGCATGTAGCGGCTGCACGAGAGCACCAGCATCCGCAAGCCCGCCTCGCTTGCGCCCACGCGCTCGACACGCATGTCGATTTTCTCGTAGAAATCGCGCGCGAAGGTGACCTGCACGCTGTCTCCTGCCTTGACGTCGCGGGCCTCGTCAGCGGGCACGGCCGTGACATAGTACCATGTGTCGCCGTGGATGAGCTTGCCGATGGCCCCGTCCGCAACGGCCGCGGGCTGCAGCGACTGATAGTCGGGCACGCTGAGCGTATCGAGCTTATCGGGGGTGAGCACAGTTTCATAGCCGTCGACCACGCCGGAAAAATAGCCCGCCGCGCTGACGCGCACGGCCTTGGTGTCGTTTTCCGCCTGCGAAAGAAGGCTGTCCAGCTCCTGCTGCAGGGCGTCAATTTGCAGCTGCAGCGCGTCGGGGTCGGTGTCGTCGGAGCTGCGGCGCAGCACCAGACCCTTGAGCTCGGGCGAGAGGTCCGCAGCCGAGTTCATGTCGCGCCGGCCGATATACCGGCTCATGGCCGCGAGCGAGGTCTTGATTTCACCGTCGAGCGCCGCCTGGTCGGCGGCGTTGGCGGAGTACTGGTAGGCAAAACTGAGCTGCTCGAGCTGTGAACGCAGCTCGGCGATGCGGCTCTGGCGCTGCTGCGCGCCATCGGTGAGGTAGCCCGTGGCGATGGACGCACCGGACGAGACGTGCTCGCCCTCGGCGGCAGACAGAACGGTGATGCCGTAGCCCGACTGGATGACGGCCTCATCGCGCACGACAAAGCCCGTCGTGTAATAGCCCGCGCCGGCCTCGTATTCCACGGCCGTGACCGTGGTGAGCGGCTCATACAGCGAGCTTATCACACTGTAGCCGAAGTAGACCACGATCGCGGCCAGCAGAATCCATAAGATCAGATTGGTATAGTGTCTGCCCTGCTTCATAATGGCTCCTTCCAGACGCAGGAGCCAAAGCGCTTACTCCTGCGAAAGCCGCACGGGCACCGACGGTGTCATGGTCGATACGGCGTGCTTGTAGATCATCTGCTGCTTGCCATCCGACTGCAGCAGGATGACAAACGCGTCAAAGCCGGTGATGACGCCGCGCATCTGAAAGCCGTTCATGAGAAAGACAGTCAGCGGCGTGTGTTCCTTCCGTGCCTGGTTCAAAAAGAGATCCTGATAGTTTTCTGTACGTTGCATGGGTATTGACTCCTTTTCTTTATAAAGTAATACCCATACTGTAGCATCAATCGTGCGCGAAAAAAGGAATATCACGGCAGGCGGCGCGAAAAACGCCGTCAAAATCCTGCCCGGGCTGCTGCAAAAGCCAGTGCATGTCCCGGTTGCGGCGGAACCACGTCAGCTGCCGCTTGGCATAGTTGCGCGAGCGCTGCTTGACAAGCGTCGTCGCCTCGCCGAAGGAGGTCTCGCCGCGCAGCGCCGCGAGATACTCTTTATAGCCGATGGCCTGCATGGCCGTGCAGCTCTCCGGCACGCCGCCTGCGACCAGCGCGCGGATCTCGTCCAGAAGCCCTGCTTCCAGCATCAGATCGACGCGCCTGTCGATGCGCGAGTATAACACGCTTCGGTCGGCAAAGTCAAGCCCCAGCCAGTACGGCGTGTAGCGCGGCGGCTGCTTTTGCGTCTGTTCGTTGTGCCAGGTGATGGTTTTGCCCGTCTCGTCAAAGACCTCCAGCGCGCGGATGATGCGCTTTTCATCCGACGCGTGCAGCCGCGCGGCGGACGCGGGGTCGACTTCCCGCAGCCGCGCAAGAAGCGGCCCGATCCCTTCCTCGGCGGCGCGCCTTTCCAGCGCCTCCCGCTTGCCGGTTGCGGGATACGGCGCGAAGCTGCGGCCCGCGATGAGACTGTCGACATACAGCCCCGTGCCGCCGCAGATGACGGCCGTCTTGCCGCGCGCGAGCACGTCCTGCAAAACTGCATCCGCCATCTGCACATATTTTCCGACGGAAAAATCCTCATCCGGCTCCACAATGCCGATCATATGGTGCGGAATTTGAGCCATTTCCTCCACTGTTGGCTTCGCGGTTCCGATGTCCATGCGGCGGTAGATCTGCATGGAGTCGCATGAGATGACCTCGCCGTCAAGCGATTGCGCCAGACGCACGGCAAAGGCCGTCTTGCCGGAGGCCGTAGGCCCCACGACGCAGATGATATTGTCCAAGACCCGGCCTCCTCCCAATGGCATATTACGCGCGTTTAAATTGCTTTTCCAATTGCTTTTTTGTGAGCGCGATGCAGACAGGCCGCCCGTGCGGGCAGCAGCGGATATCGTCGCGGGTGAGCACCTCGCGCACAAGATGCTCGCGCTCGGCAGGCTCGGTGTGATATCCCGCCTTGATCGCAGCCTTGCACGCGATGGTGTGCAGCAGCTCGTCGCGCACTGCGCCCGGGTCTATATTCTGCCCCGAGAGCAGCTTTCCCGTGACGGCCTGCAGCACCTGCTGCGCGGCGGGCAGGTCGAGCTCCGCCGGGATCTGGCGGATGCGCAGCGTCCCGCCGCCAAACTCCTCCAGCGCAAAGCCGAGCTGCGTGAGAAGCGCCGGATGCTCCATGGCCGCGGCGGCCTCAGGCTGCGACAGCTCGGCAAACGCGGGCTCCATGAGAAGCTGCATCATCACGCCCTGCTTCTGCGATTTGAGTTTTTCAAAAAGAATCCGCTCGTGTGCGGCGTGCTTGTCGATGAAGAACAGTGTGTCGCCCTGCTCGACGATGATATAGGTATCCATGGCCTCGCCCACGACGCGCCATTTTTGCTCGGGCAGGGAAAGCGTCTGCTGCCCGGGTTCAACTTCGGGCTGGGGCGCGGGCTCCGGACTGGAAGCCTCCGCCTTCTGCGGCGCATCGGGCTGCACAGGCACCTCGCGCGCGGGCAGCATGACGGGAGAGGCGACCACCGGCTCACGCGCGAAGGCGGGCTCGTCGGCAAACACGCGCACCGGCTGCGCGGCGGGGCGGATGGGCTGCCTGGCCGCGGACTGCGGCGCTTCTTGCTGCGCGTCAAGCTGCCTGCGCAGCTGCGCGGCGGGCATGGCCTTCCAGAAATCGGACTTCGGCGCGGCTGCGGCGCGCGCCTCGGGTATGGTGGGCGCCGGCTGCGGCACGGGTGTGCGCTCCTGTTCGGGCAGCTTCATTTCCGGGCGCCCGGTGGCCTTACCCAGCGCGGACAGTACGCCGTAGTGCACCGCGTCAAACACCGCGCGCTCGGAGAGAAATTTCACTTCCGTCTTGGCCGGATGGACATTTACGTCCACGGCCTGCACCGGCAGCTGCACCTCCAGCACGCACGCAGGAAAGCGCCCCGTCATGATCTGGTTTTTATAGGCTTCCTCCAAAGCGGCGCCCAGCATCCGCGACTTCACAAACCGCCCGTTCACAAAGAACATTTCATACGAACGGTTGCCGCGCGTGGCGGTGGGCGCGCTGACATAGCCGCGCACGCGGATATTCTCCCAGTGGCTGTCGACCGGGAGCATGTTTTTTGACAGCTCGCGGCCAAAGATGGCGTAGATCGCGCCCATACGCTCGCCGTCGCCCGCGGTGTGCAGCTGCTCCTGCCCGTCCCTGATGAAGCGGAAGGAGATCTCCGGGTGCGCAAGCGACTGCTGCTGCACGGCGGCAAAGACAGCCGCGCTCTCGGCCGAGTCTGACTTCATGAATTTCATGCGCGCGGGCGTGTTGTAGAACAGCTCGCGCACGATAATGGTTGTACCTTCGGGGCAGCCAACGGGCTGCTCGGACGTGATCTGTCCCGCATCGAGGTGCAGACTCACGCCCTCGTCCGCACCAACCGCGCGCGTGAGAAGATCGATGCGCGAGACGGCCGAGATGGCGGCCAGCGCTTCACCGCGAAAGCCCAGCGTGCCGATGGCGGCGAGGTCGGAGGCGGTGCGCAGTTTGCTGGTGGCGTGGCGCAAAAACGCTTTGCGCGCATCCTCCGGCAGCATGCCGCAGCCGTCGTCGGTGATGCGGATATAGCGCATCCCGCCGTTTTCTATTTCTATTGTAACCGTTTTTGCGCCCGCATCGATGGCGTTTTCCACCAGCTCCTTGACGGCGGACGCGGGCCGCTCGACCACCTCGCCGGCGGCAATGAGGTCAGCGACATGCGGATCGAGCTGGATAACTTTCGGCATTGGGATTCTCCTTTTCAGCCAAGGCGCAGAACGCCGAAGGAAATGGCGTTGATGAGCGCGTGCAGGGTAATGGATGCCCAGATCGTGCCGGATTTTTCATAGACCCAGGCAAGGGCGACAGACGCGGGGATATACGGCAGGCAGCTTAAGAGCACCGAGCCAAGCGGGTATGCGCCAAAATACTGCCAGCTGTGCATGAGCGTAAAAATAATGCAGGAGAGAATGTAGGCCATGGGCCGCGAAACGCCGTGAACCGAGCCGAACACCAGCCCCCGGATGAGCGTTTCTTCAATCACGGGCGCCAGAATGATGGTGATAAACAGCATCACATAGTAGTTCGTGTCCACAAGCCCGGCTATGGTATTGTTGTTGTAGAGCGTCATCGTCCCGCCGAGCAGGTTGACTGCCAGATCGATCAGATAGGTCGACGCGTAGTAGAGAACGAAGCCCAGAATGACCGACTGCACGTACAGCCAGAAGCTGCCGCCAAAGAAGCGCTGGCGCAAAAAGCGGCGGAAGATGATGAGCACCGCCGTGAGGTTCACGACGAAGTAGACGATATTGAGCGTCAGCTCCGTCAGCGGCAGCGACAGCCAGCGGAACACATACTGGATGATCGCGCTCAGCAGCACCAGATAGAACGGCAGATAGCACCAGCCTGCGATCGTCTCGGCCTTTGTCAGGCCGCACTGCAGCGAATGGGAAGGTTTTCGGGCCATATCGGGCCTCCTTGCAAGATTACAGAAGCTGCTTTAATTTGTACAGAACGTTCATCGCTTCAATCGGGGTCAGGGTTTCAACCGTGACGGCCTCCAGCGCGCGGCGCAGCTCGCCGTCGTGCATGTCGAGCATCGAGATCTGGTCGTCCGCCGCGGCGGACACTTCGCGCACGGTAGAGGGAGCGCCTGACTCGAGTTCTTTCAAAATCTGCCGCGCACGGGCGATGAGCCTGTCGGGCAGGCCCGCCAGCTTGGCGACTTCCACGCCGTAGCTGTCGTCAGCCGCGCCGGGGACGATCTTGCGCAGGAAGATCATGTCGCCCTGCCGCTTTTTGACGGCGATGTTGAAGTTTTTGACGTTTGAGAGTTCCTGCTCGATGGCGGTCAGCTCGTGGTAGTGCGTGGCAAAGAGCGTCTTTGCGCCCAGCTTTTTCGCATCCGCCACATGCTCGAGCACCGCCCGGGCGATGGCCATGCCGTCGAAGGTGGATGTACCGCGGCCGATTTCGTCTAAAATCAGCAGCGAATGCGGCGTGGCATTTTTGAGGATATCGGCCACCTCGTTCATTTCGACCATGAATGTCGACTGGCCCGAGGCCAGATCGTCCGAAGCGCCGATGCGGGTAAAGAGCCGGTCGACCACACCGATGCGCGCCGACTTTGCCGGAACGAACGAGCCCATCTGCGCCATGAGCACGATGAGCGCCACCTGACGCATGTAGGTCGATTTGCCTGCCATGTTGGGGCCCGTGATGATGGCCACGCGGCAGTCGGGCGTGCCCAGCTGCGTGTCGTTGGGCACGAACAGCGAATCCTTTAATACCTGCTCGACTACGGGGTGGCGGCCTGCGGTAATGGAGATTTCACCCGAGAGGTCGATTTCGGGCCTGCAGTAGTGGTTATGTACGGCCACGGCGGCATACGAGCACAGAACGTCCAGCTGCGCGACGGCCTGCGCGGCGGCCTGTACGCGCGCAGCCTGCGCGGCAAGCTCGGTGCGCAGCTGCACGAACAGCTCATACTCCAGACTTGCCAGCCGGTCCTTGGCCGTGAGAATGGTGTTTTCCAGCTCCTTGAGCTCTTCTGTGATGTAGCGCTCGCCGGTGGAGAGCGTCTGCTTGCGGATGTAGCTGCCTGGCACGAGCGAGAGCTGACCCTTGGCAACTTCAATATAGTAGCCGAACACGCGGTTATAGCCCACGCGCAGGTTCCGGATGCCGGTCTTTTCCTTCTCGCGCGTCTCAATATCCAGAAGCGTCTGCTTGCCGCCGGACTGGATATCGCGCAGGCGGTCGATTTCCTCGTTTGCCCCGTCGCGGATGAGCCCGCCCTCGCGCAGTGCAAACGGAGGGTCGTCGACAATGGTGGCGAGCACCCTGGATGAGAGGTCTTCCAGCGTGTCGAGGCTTTCATACAGGGCTTTGAGAATCGCAGACTCCATGCCGGATAGTCTGGCCTTGATCTGCGGCAGCGCCTGCGCGCCCTGCGCCATGCTCACAAGGTCGCGGCAGTTGGCCGTGCCAGTGGCGATGCGCGCCATGACGCGCTCAAAATCCGTGACGGATTTTAAAGACAGAATAAGTTCCTCGCGGTCGACGGTCTTTTTGACC
The DNA here is from genome assembly GCA_004555655.1 of Clostridiales bacterium. GTDB lineage: Bacteria > Bacillota > Clostridia > Oscillospirales > Oscillospiraceae > CAG-170. The sequence continues at coordinate 31,183 of SFHJ01000005.1, read as the reverse complement.
AGCTCCTGCGTGGCAGAAAGCCGGCGCGTGATCTGTGCGGGGTTTAAAAGCGGCCGTTCCATCCACGAGCGCAGAAGCCTGCCGCCCATGGCGGTCTTGGTCTTGTCGAGCACCCACAGAAGGCTGCCGCGCTTATCCTTGCTACGCAGCGTCTCGGTGAGCTCCAGATTGCGCCGGGCCGTGAGGTCGAGCGTCATGAATTTGCCGCTCAGGTAGAATTCGAGCTCGCGGATGTGGCCGAGGTCGCATTTCTGCGTCTCACGCAGCGCGCGCAGAAGCGCGCCTGCGGCGACCATCATGCAGCGGTCCTCCGTCACGGCGGTGGGCAGCGACGCGGCGTCAAACTGCGATCGCACCGCGCCCGCGCACAGGTCATAGTCAAACGTGTCGGCGTGCGCAGCCGTCACGCAGCAGCGTAGCCGCTCACGAAAAAACCCGGTCACCTCTTCGCTTTTTTCTGCCTCGCCGCCGAGCAGCACCTCCGCTGGGGCAAAGCCCGACAGCTCGTTGCAGACGGCCTGCGCGGCATTTGCGCCGGAAAGGCGCGTGGCGCTGAACGCGCCCGTGGACACGTCGCAGAAGCACGCAGCCCATACGCCGTCTTCTGCGTACAGGCAGGCAAAATAGTTGTTCTTCGTCTCCTCCAGCATCGAGCTCTGCGTCACGGTGCCTGGGGTTACAATGCGGATGATATCGCGCTTCACAAGGCCCTTGGCCAGCGCGGGGTCTTCCATCTGCTCGCAGATGGCAACCTTATAGCCGCGCGCGACAAGCCGCGCCACATAGCTCTCGGACGAATGGTACGGCACGCCGCACATGGGCGTTTTGTCGTCCGCGGCCTTGTCCTTGCTGCGGTCGCGCGTAGTGAGCGTGAGATCCAGCTCTTTTGACGCCAGACGCGCGTCCTCGTCGAACATCTCATAAAAGTCGCCCAGACGGAAAAAGAGAATGCAGTCGGGATTCTGCGCCTTGATCTGGCGGTATTGCTGCATCATGGGCGTAAGTTCTGCCATAAAAGCGCCTCTTTCTGTAAAGTTTGGCCCGATCAGGCCAGTTCACCGGTGAGCGACCACGTCGTGCAGCCGGTAATGCGCGCGCTTTGGAACGTGCCGATGAGATCGTCATCGCCCGGCAGGCGCACCAGCCGCCCGCCCTCTGTGCGCGCGGTGAGCACATCGTCCTCGCGGCCATCGACAAGCACGCGCACCGTCTTTCCAATGTAGGCCTGATGGATCTCCAGCGAGATGCGGTTCTGCGCGTCGCACAGCCGGTCAAAGCGGCGGTTTTTCTCTTCCTTCGGTGTGGGGTCCTCCATTTTGGCAGCCGGTGTGCCCGGACGCGGCGAGAAGATAAAGGTAAAGAGCGCATCGTAGCGCACATCTTCAATTAAGCGCATGGTGTCTTCAAATTCCTCCGCCGTCTCGCCGGGGAAGCCCACGATCACGTCGCTCGTGAGAACCAGCTCCGGCATCGCCGCGCGCGCCTGGCGCACCAGCTCGCGGTACTGCGCGCTGTCATAGTGGCGGTTCATCTGCTTTAGAACGCGGTCGTTGCCCGACTGGAAGGGCAGGTGCAGCTGCTTGGCGATCTTGTCATGGCTCGCCATGGTTTCAAAGAGCTTTTTGCCAGCGTCCTTGGGGTGGCTGGTCATAAAGCGCAGCCAGAATTCGCCGGGCAGCCCGGCAATCCGGGCCAGCAGATCGGAAAAGTCCACGCCGGTATCCAGATCCTTGCCGTAGGAGTTAACGTTCTGACCAAGCAGCGTGATGTCCCTGTAGCCTTCGGCGATGAGGCCGCGCACTTCCTCCAGGATTTCCTCCGGCTGTCTCGAGCGCTCACGCCCGCGCACATACGGCACGATGCAGTACGAGCAGAAATTGTTGCAGCCGTACATGATCGATACCCATGCCTTGAGCTTGGATGCGCGCACGACCGGCAGACCCTCCGCGATGTTGCCGGAGGAATCATCGGTGGCAAATACGCGCTTATTTGTTTTCAGTACATATTGCAGCAGCTCCGGAAATCGCCAGAGCTGGTGCGGATTGAACACGCCGTCGACGTGGCGGTAGCTCTCTTTGATCCGCTGCGCGACCTGGCTTTGCCCCATCATGCAGCCGCACAGGAATATTTTCTGCCCTGGATGGCGCCGCTTGGTGTGCACCAGCGCGCCGACGTTTCCGTACACGCGCGTCTCGGCGTGCTCGCGGATGGCGCAGGTGTTGATGACGATACAGTCGGCGCCCTCTTCGGTGTCGACAATGGCGTAGCCGCATGCCTGCAGCATGCCGCGGATGCGCTCAGAATCCGCCTCGTTTTGCTGGCAGCCATAGGTGTCGACAAATGCGCGCGGCGTGACGCCCTGCGCGAGAAAGCCGTTTTTGATTTGCTCGCAGATCTCCTGCTGGCGGCGCAGATCGTCCTGCGCGATGACGGTGGTTTTGCGTTCCAATTTGCGCGTCCTCCGATTTTCGAAACTCAGCAGTTTATTATAACAGAGAAAACGCGGATTTTCAACGATTGTGATTTGTTTTCCTTTATTTTTCACCGTCCGTTTGGGCGCGCGCGGCAAAATTCAGAAATTGTTCAGATATTTAACGGCCTGCAGCGATTGCAAATGGCGCGGGGGTATGGTACACTGTCTCAAGATATGGGAGGGAACTGTATGACACAGCAGGAACTGCCTGTACGCAAGACACCCAAGAGCCGCAGCAGAAAGACGGCCATTGTACTGACACTCGTGATCGTGCTGCTGGTGTGCAGCGTCGCGGGGCTTGTGCTCGGCGCGGCTGCACGGCACCGGCGCGAGACGGCCGCGCAGGCGCCGGTCGTGACCTGCGGCGATTTTGTGCTGACAAACCGCGATCTGAGCTACTATTACTGGAGCGAGTATTTCTATTTTGCAAACGCCGTGGGCGAAAATCTGCCGGGCTTCGACGCGTCCGTGCGGCCGGACAGGCAGATGTACGACGATACGCGCACCTGGCAGGACTATTTTCTGGAGCGCACGCTTATCACCGTGCGCGACACCGTTTCCATGGCTCTGGCCGCGCGCGCGGCGGACTTTATGTTGCCGGAGGACTACCAGAGTGCGTATGAGCGGGTGCTTTCGCAGTTTGACGAGGCTGCGGAGGAGCAGGGCTACAGCGACACCGACGCGTATCTGCGCGCGTCGTTCGGCCCTGCGGCCACGCGCGAGAGCTTTGCACAGTATCTGTACGACACGCATCTGGCGTCCGCATACTCGGACGAGGTGTATGAGGCGATTGATGTTTCCGGCGAGGACGCTGCGGCATACCGCGATCTGCACGAGGCCGACTATGCCGACTGCCAGAGTGAGAGTGAGGCGCTCGGCGAGGCGGCGGATGATCTGCGCAGCGAGCAGTATCAGAATTTGTTTCTCAGTCTGACGGAGCCGTACCTGTTTCAGGTCGATTACGACGCCATTGTGCTCTATGAGCCCGCGGGACTGTTTGAAGCAAAATGAATACCAATATACCACCGCGCGCAGCGCGGTAGAAAGAAGAGTAAAGCTATGAACTGTAAGTATTGCGGCGCCGAACTGGAAGACGGCGTCACCCTTTGCCCTGTCTGCGGAAAGCCGCAGACGGAAGACGAGACGGTCGAAGCGGCGGAAGCGGCGGAAGCGGCGGAAACTGCCGCAGAAGCAGCCGAAGAGACCGGGGAGGCCTCCGAGCCGGTCAAGAGCTGCGGACGGTCCGAGCCGTGCGCCGGCTGTGAGGCGCTGAACGGCTGCGAGCAGGCCGGGCAGTATTTTGCCGACGAACTCGCTGCGCAGAAGAAGGCCAAACAATCCGGCGCGAAAAAGATCGTGCTCGGCATTGTGGCAGGCGTACTCGTCATTGCCATCGTGGCCGCGCTGATCGTGTGGCTGCTGCCCGGCGCCAGGACGGAGCAGACCCCGGATGAAACGCCCGCGTCTGAGAGTGTGGTTGACGATGCGCCGCAGCAGACGCCTGATGCGTCCGCCGCTGCGGAGGGCCCCGTTGTGCACACCAATGATTACGGCTATACCTCGTATACCGCTACGGCCGAACAGCTGACCGATCGGGTGCTCGGCAGCGTTGTCGCCACCTGCGGCAACCGCGAGCTCACCAACCGCGGCATGGGCCTGTATTACTGGCAGCAGTATTATGCCTTTGCCAACGCCTACGGCAGCTACCTGGCCTACTTCATGGATACGTCGCTGGGCCTTGACGAGCAGCTCTACGGAGAAAACGTTACATGGCAGCAGCAGTTTATTGACCGGGCCTTTTTGATGTTCCACCACATCGCGGCGCTGGCGCAGGAGGCCGAGACCGCAGGCTTTGCGCTCAGTGAAGAGGATCAGGCGTATATCGATACGTTTGCAGAAAACCTGTCCGAGGCCGCCGTGGGCTACGGCTATGAGAGCGCCGACGAATTTTTGCAGCTGCAGTTCGGCCCCGGCGTCACGGTGCAGGACTACACCAATGCCGTCGCGGAGAATCTCCTTGCCTCGGCGTATCTGCAGTCGCTGGTCGACGCGCACACGTATACCGACGACGACGTGAGCGCCTATTACGACGCGCACGCCGAGGAATATGAAGCCAACCGCGTGCAGAAGCTCGATGTGCCGAACATCGACATCCGCCACATTCTCATCGTCCCGGCAGAGCAGAATGAGGACGGCACGTACACCGACGAGGCCTGGGCGCAGGCACAGGCACAGGCAGAGGCGATTTTACAGCAGTGGCTTGACGGCGAATCGACCGAGGAGAGCTTCGCCGAGCTTGCCGTGGACAACAGTGCCGACGGCAGCGCTGCAAACGGCGGTCTCATTACCGATGTCTATCCCGGCCAGATGGTCGACGAGTTCAACGACTGGTGCTTTGACGCTGCGCGCCAGGTGGGAGACGTCGGCATTGTCAAGACGCAGTTCGGCTACCATGTGATGTACTTCTCCGCCGTGGGCGAAGAGATCCACTGGCGCACCGTGGCCGAGAGCGACTATCTCAGCGAGTTCTCCGCGACGCTGGAAGACGAGATCGCGGCAAAATATGAGCTGACGACGAAGCTCGACGATGTGGCACTCTACAACGTGATGGCGCAGTCCGCACAGTAAACTGCACAGAGACGGGAGCACTGCAATGGGAAAGAAGATGCTGTTTTTTGTAAACCCGAACGCCGGGCATGCAGAGATCCGCAGCTGTCTCATGGAGGTTCTGCAGATCTTTACCGTCGGCGGCTACGAGGTGACGGTACACACGACCTCGGGGCCGAAGGATCTGACGCGGCAGATCCTTGCGCGCGGCGGGCAGTACGACATGATCGTCTGCACCGGCGGTGACGGGACGCTGAACGAGGCCGTTTCGGGGCTGATGGGCCTTGAAAACCGGCCGCCGCTGGGCTATATCCCCGGCGGCACGGTCAATGACGTGGCCTCGACGCTGGGCCTGTCGCACGACCCTATCCGGGCCGCGCAGGACATCATCCACGGAAGCCCCTTCGCCATTGACGTCGGCGAATTCGGCGGAAACAAGTGGTTTACCTACGTCGCGGCCTTCGGCCTGTTCACCGACGTGGCGTATGAGACGCCCCAGCAGGACAAACGTGCGCTTGGGCGGCTTGCGTACCTTTTAAACGGCGTGCGCGCGCTCTCCGAGGTCAAGAGCGTGCATGTGCGCATGACGTGTCAGGGCGAGACGATCGAGGCGGATGTTCTCGACGGGCTGGTGTGCAGCACAACCTCGGTCGGCGGATTCAAGACGGCCAAGTCCCTGCCCATCGCGCTCAACGACGGCAAATCTGAGATTGTGCTGGTGCGCGAGTTCAAGAATGTGGCCGATTTCAGCGCGGCGGCGGCGTGCCTTCTGCGGCAGGATTTTCAGGAGCCGTATTTCATTACCTATCAGGCCAGTGAGGCGACGTTCGAATTTGACGAGCCGGTGGCCTGGACGCTTGACGGCGAGTACGGCGGCAGCGTCACGCGTGTCGGCGTGCGCAACCACCAGCGCGCCATCGAGATCATCGTACCGAGATAGTACATATGCCGTATGCCCCTCTGCGCCGGATGGCGCAGAGGGGCGTAACGATTTGAAAAAGGAGAACCAATATGCTGCAGGCAATGACCGATATCGTCCGCGCGGCGGGCAGCATCATACGGCAGGCCGATGCCGACAAGGCCGTGCGCCGGAAGAGTTCAAAGCACGACCTGGTCACGCGCTATGACACCGAGGTGCAGGAATTTCTGCGACGCGGACTTCTGGATGCGCTGCCCGGCGCGGGCTTTTTCGCCGAGGAAGATGACAGCGGCGCGGCCAAGCCCGCGGGGCCCTGCTTCATCGTCGACCCCATCGACGGCACGACGAATTTCATCAAGGGCCTGCGCCGCAGCTGTGTGAGCGTGGCGCTGGCAGAGGGCGCGCGCATCGTGTGCGGCGTGATCTACAATCCCTACACCGATGAAATGTTCACCGCCGAGGCGGGAAAGGGCGCGTATTTAAACGGCGAGGCCATCCATGTCAGCCGGTGCTGCATGGATGAGGCTGTGGTCTATACCGGCGCGTCGCCGTATTATCCCGCGTGCTATGACGAGACGTTCCGCCTTGCAAGAAGCCTCATGGGCCGCTGCGTGGATATCCGGCGCTCGGGCTCTGCCGCGCTGGAGCTGTGCGACGTGGCGTGCGGCCGGGCGGAGGCGTATTTTGAGGCGCTGCTTTCGCCGTGGGACTACGCCGCGGGCTCGCTGATCGTGCGCGAGGCGGGCGGTCTTGTGACTGACATGGCGGGAAAGCCGCTGCAATTTGCAGAAAAATCGTCGCTCGCGGCGGCAAATCTGGCGTGCTTTGACGAGCTGCTGCGGCTTGCACGGGAGGCAGAGACATGCTGACGCTTCGCTTTGCCGCGCCACAGGACGCTTCTGCGCTGCTGGAAATCTACGCGCAGTATATCCCCACGTCCATCACCTTTGAATATGTTCTGCCCACGCAGGCCGAGTTTGCCGCGCGCATCAAAGCGTTCAGTGCGGACTATCCGTATCTCGTGCTGGAGAACGGCGGCCGGGCCGTGGGCTATGCCTACGCGCACCGCGCGTTTGAGCGCGCGGCGTACGGCTGGTGCGCCGAGCTGTCGGTGTATCTCGACCGGGCGTACTGCGGCAGGGGACTCGGCACGGGTCTGTACCGCGCGCTCATGGCAATTCTGACGCTGCAGGGCGTGAAAACGGTCTACGGCGTGGTGAGCTCGCCGAACGCGGCCAGCGAGGCGCTGCACCGGGGGCTTGGCTTTCGGACCGCCGGCGTCTTCCGGGCCGCCGGGTTCAAGGCCGGCGCGTGGCACGACGTAACGTGGTTTGAAAAGGAACTCTCGCCGCATGAGGGCGCTGCTGCACCTGTCACTCCGCTGCCACAGCTTCCGGTGCAGGCCGTCGCGGCCGCGCTGGAGACGGCGCGGGCGCAGCTGGCCGCAGGCGATTTTTCACGAAAAGCGCCTTGACAAATTGCCGCGCGAGCGGTATAGTGACGGTGAACTTCATAAGTGTTTCAGTGCCGCCGGGACGCGTTTGGGCCCGGCGGAGAATAGTGAATCCGGTCAGAAGCCGGAACGGTACCGCCGCTGTAGGCGCGGAGGCTGCACACGTGACGAAAGTCAGTCATTGGGAGTAATCCTGAGAAGGCTGTGTGCATCCAGTGATGCGCAAGTCAGAAGACCTGCTGAAACATGAGCCCGACCACCAGATCCCGAGTCAGGACTGGGGGCGTATTTTGTGCGCGGGAATAACGGCCGCGGCAGCATTTGCTGCCGCGGCCGTTTTCTTTGGCGGCGGGCGCAGAAGTTCGCCGCAAACGTGCGTACGCACAAAAAAGAAAATGGAGGAAACCGAAATGAGAGCTAAAAAATGGATCGCACTGCTGCTTGTACTGCTCATGACGGCGTCGCTCGCCGCCTGCGCCGGCAAGACCGCGCCTGAAGCGTCCGCTGCGCAGGAACCTGCGGCAGCGGAAGAACCCGCCGCACAGGAACCGGCAGCCGAAGCGCCCGCGGCGGAGGAACCCGCGGCGCAGGAGCCTGCTGCGGAGGAACCGACAGCAGAAGAACCTGCCGCCGAGGGCAAGCGCACGGAGTATCCGCTGACCATCACGACCTACAACTACGAAAAAGAACAGGTACAGTACACCTTTGAAAAGGCGCCCGAGCGCGTCTGGGCGCAGAATCAGAACAATATCGAGGCTCTGCTGGCGCTGGGCCTGGCGGATAAGATCGTGGGCGCATGCGGCCTGGACGGCGACGTCCGCACCGAACTGTCCGACGATTTTGCAAAGATCAATTTCTATGACAGCATGCCCTCGAAGGAGGAGGTCATTGCACTGGAACCGGACTTCATCACCGGCTGGTATTCGACCTTCTCCGACAAGCGTCTGGGTGACGTGGACTTCTGGCATGAACGCGGCGTCGGCACCTACATGTCGCTCAACAGCGCCTGCCGCGGCCCGGCTGCAGAACATCCGCAGACCGTCGAAGAGGAATGCCAGGACATTCTCACGCTCGGCATGATTTTTGACGTGCAGGACCGGGCGGAGGCGCTGGTGGCTGAGATCCACGCGGAGCTGCAGAAGATCGAGGACTATCTGGCCGGAAAAGAGCGCCTCGGCGTGGCTGTCCTTGAAGATGAGGGCGGCACCTACCGTGTCTACGGTGAGGACGTGCTGGGCGGCAATGTGGCCATGTGCGGCGGCGCGGAGCTGGTCGCAGGCAAGCACGGCAACACCGGCAACATCAGCGCGGAGGACCTGATCGCGCTCAACCCGGACGCCATCTTCATGGTCTGGTATGACGGCTACAGTGTGGGCGACGTGGACTACGCGGGCGAGCACGTGGTAAAGCTCATCACCGACAATCCCGCCTTTGCCAGCCTTGACGCGGTGAAAAACGGACGTGTCTTTGCCATCAATCTGATGTATATGTACTGCAGCGGCATGAATACGCTTGACGGCGTTCTCACAGTCGCGCAGAACCTGTATCCGGAGATGTATCCGTGAACCGTGAAAAAACCGCCGCACATGGCAAAAAACGTGCCGGTCTCGACCTGAAAAACGGCGTGTTTCACGGCAGGCCCATCTATCTGGCGGCGATTTTGCTCCTGCTGGCGGCGTTGATCGCGTCGCTGGCGTGGGCGGTGACGATCGGCTCTGTGGATCTGAAGATGTCGGATGTGTACCGTGTGATTGCATATAAGCTCTTCCGGCTCGGCGATGCCGAATGCTACGGGCAGGGCAGCCTGAGCGATATCGTCTGGTTCGTCCGCCTGCCGCGGCTGGTGCTGGCCATCGGTGTGGGCGCGGCGCTGTCGGTTGCAGGCGCGGTGATGCAGGCCGTTGTGAAAAACCCGCTGGCAGACCCCTATGTGCTGGGCTTGTCCTCGGGCGCTTCCATGGGTGCGACACTGGCGATTTTGTTCGGTGTCGGCTCCTTTCTGGGCAGCGGCTATGTGGGCCTGGTGGCCTTCGCGGGCGCATTTCTGGTGAGCATCGCCGTGGTCTCGCTGGCGAACGTCGGCGGCCGGGCCACGTCGGTCAAGCTGATTCTGGCCGGTACGGCGCTCTCGAGCGTCTGCAGCGCGGTCTCAAATTTTGTGCTCTACGTCATCAACAGCAGCAGCGGCGCGGTGGAGGCCGTGGCGCGCTGGACGCTCGGCAGCCTCGCCGGGGCAAAGTGGGAGACGAATCTCTGGATGCTGCTGGTGGCGCTGGCCGGAACGCTCTTTTTCTGGACACAGCACCGCACGCTCGATCTCATGCTGCTGGGCGATGAGAGCGCCGTGACGCTCGGCACCGACCTGCACCGCTGGCGCATCGGCTATCTGGTCGTCTCGGCGCTTCTGGTGGGCTTTGCCGTGTATACGGCCGGCATCATCGGCTTCGTAGGGCTCATCATTCCGCATGTGGTCAGAATGCTCTTCGGCACCGGCCACAAAAAGCTCGTCCCCATCTCGGCGCTGCTGGGCGCGATTTTCCTGCTGTGGGCGGATGTTTTGTGCCGGGTGCTGCTGCCGCGCAAGGAGCTGCCCATCGGCATCCTGACGGCTATGATCGGCGCGCCGGTGTTCATCTATCTCATGGCGCGCAGGCGCTACGGATTCGGAGGTGGCGACTGATGCGCGTGGAAGCCAGAGACATTGCGTGCGTGCTGAACGCGAACCATATTCTCAAGGGCGTCAGCATGACGGCCGAAAACCGCGAGTTCGTGGGCATCATCGGCCCGAATGGCAGCGGAAAGAGCACACTGCTGCGCTGCATCTACCGCACGCTCAAGCCGAGCGGCGGCGCGGTGTATCTCGATGGAAAAGCGCTTTCGTCGTACACCACCCGCCAGTCGGCGCGCAGGCTCGCCGTTGTGGCGCAGCACAACTACTACAATTTTGATTTTTCCGTCCACGACGTGGTCATGATGGGCCGCGCGCCGCACAAGCGCGCGCTCGAGCGCGATAACGCCGGGGACTACCGCATTGCGGATGAGGCGCTCAAGACCGTGGGTATGGCGGCGTTTGCGCAGCGTTCGTTCTCCACACTCTCGGGCGGCGAACAGCAGCGGGTCATTCTGGCGCGCGCACTTGCGCAGCAGACGCCGTGCCTCATCCTTGACGAGCCGACCAACCACCTCGACATCAAGTACCAGCTGCAGCTGATGGATCTGGTGCGCGGACTCGACCGAACGGTGATTGCCGCCGTGCACGACCTCAACCTCGCGGCCATGTACTGTGACCGGCTCTATGCCGTCAAAAACGGCCAGATCGTGGGCGAGGGCACGACGGAAGCGCTTCTCACCCCGGCGTTTATCCGCGCGGTCTATGAGGTGGACGCGCAGGTGCTGCGCGGCACAGACGGCGCGACACACATCCTGTTTCATCCGCAGGCACAGAAGGAAGGCTCCGTATGAAAAAGATCGCAATTTTGACGTGCCTGAACGCCAACCGGGTATGTACCGGCGCAGGATGCCTGCGCGCGTTCAATGAAAAAACGGGCAGCTTTGCCCGCTATGCAGAAGACGGGCTCCGGCTCATGGCGTTTTTTCACTGCCCCGGCTGCGGAATTGCACCCGCGCAGGATGACGGTACGCTGGAAAAGCTGGAGCGGCTGGAGAAGATCGGCGTCACGTGCGTGCATGTCGGCGTGTGCGGCATGACGGACGCCCGGCAGAATGTGCTGTGCCCCACGATGGCGGAGCTCGTGGAGCTTCTCAGGCAGCGGGGCATCGGTACCGTTCTGCGCACACATAACTAAGACCAATACTGCTGCAAATCGGGCGGCGCCCCCCTCGCCGCCTGTTTGGCAAAGCCCCGAAAGTCGCATCCTGCTTTCGGGGCTATTTTTTGCCCTTGAAATTCACAAATTGTTTATAGTTGAGGTATTGACAACGCACCCAACGAGTGGTAAACTGCGTTTAGCACTCGGGGATAAAGAGTGCTAAAGCTGGACGGGAGGAAGCGCCATGGAACTGACGGAGCGAAAGAAAAAGATTCTGCGCGCCATTGTGGACAACTACATCCGCACGGCCGAGCCGGTCGGCTCCAAGCTGATCTCCCAGATGCCAGGCATGGATTTTTCCCCGGCCACCATCCGCAACGAGATGGCCGATCTGACGGCGCTGGGCCTGCTCGAGCAGCCGCACACCTCGGCCGGACGCGTGCCAAGCCCTGCGGGTTACCGGCTGTATGTCGACGAGCTGATGCAGGATTACAGGCTTTCCGTCGATGAGACGAAATCCATCAATCAGGCGATGGAGCTGAAGATGCAGCAGTTCGACAAGATGATGGCCGCTGTGGGCAAGATGGTCTCGCAGATGACAAATCTTCCCGCCTACGCCATGGCCTCGCGCAGCGCGGCCGTGACGGTCAAGCGCTTTGATCTCATTCTGGCCGAGGCCGGCAGCTTTATCCTTGTTGTGATGATGAGCGACCATTCCGTCCATAATAAGCTCATCCGCCTGCCGGTCGAGATGAGCGAGGCGGATCTGAAGCTCCTTTCCGCCGTCTTGAACGCGAGTCTGACGGAGATTTCCGCCGACGAGATTACGCCCGACGTTCTTGCCCGCGTGACAAGAAGCGCCGGTGGGGCCGCGTCGCTGATCCCCGTGATCGTCGACTATGTGCTTGATCTTCTGCGCGAGCAGCATTCCGAGGTCTACATGACCGGTCAGGCGAAGCTGTTGGCGCAGCCGGAATACCGCGACGTTGACAAGGCGCAGGAACTGCTGGCCACGCTGGACGAGGATGTTCTGACGAACCTTCCTGCTACGATGAAATCGGCTAACAAGACGCAGATTCTGGTCGGACCGGAGAATGTGGCCAAGGAACTGAAGGACACGAGCGTTGTCGTTACAAAATTCGACATTGGCGACGGCATGCAGGGCATGATCGGCGTGGTCGGTCCGACGCGTATGGATTACGCGCAGATCACCGCGCGGCTGAGTTATTTCGCCGAAAATCTCGGCCGGATGTTCAACAAGCCCCAGCAGCCGACGCTTGGCGAGGCGCCCGGCGAGCAGAAAGAATAATTTTCCCGGAGGAATCATGATATGGATGAGAAACAGAATGTAGAGCAGACGGCGGAGGAAGTCATTCCGAACGAGCCGCAGACCGAAAGCGTACCGGAAACGGACGAAGCGCCGCAGACCGAGCCGCAGCCGGAAACGCCCGCGGAGCCTTCGGAGCTGGAAAAGGCGCAGGCCGCCTGCGCGCAGGAGCATGACAATTACCTGCGGCTTGCCGCGGAATATGATAACTTCCGCAAGCGCAGCCAGAAGGAAAAGGATAACCTCTACACGCAGATCCGCGCCGAAACGGTGGGCAAGTTCCTGCCGGTGTTTGACAATCTCGAGCGGGCGCTGGCGCAGGAGACGGCCGACGAGGCATATAAAAAGGGCGTGGAGATGACCATGACACAGCTGGTTGAGGTGATGACCAAGCTCGGCGTAGAATCCTTCGGTGAGAAGGGTGAGGCGTTCGACCCGTCGCTGCACAATGCAGTCATGCATACCCAAGATGAGACGCTCGGCGAGAACGTCATCAAGGAGGTCTTTCAGAAGGGCTTCCGCGTAGGCGATAAGGTCATCCGCTTCGCCATGGTAACCGTAGCAAACTGACAGCAAAAGCTGTTTGTCATATCAATTTGTAAAAACGTTCATTGGATATATAGGAGGAAAACATTATGAGTAAGATTATTGGTATTGACCTTGGTACCACCAACAGCTGCGTCGCCGTGATGGAAGGCGGCGAGCCCGTCGTTATCGCAAATGCCGAAGGCAACCGCACCACCCCGTCCGTCGTCGCGTTCTCCAAGACCGGCGAGAGAATGGTCGGCCAGGTCGCAAAGCGTCAGGCCGTCACGAACCACGACCGCACCATCGCGTCCATCAAGCGCCACATGGGCACCGACTACCGCGTGACCATTGATGACAAGAAGTATACCCCGCAGGAGATTTCGGCCATGATCCTGCAGAAGCTGAAGGCCGACGCCGAGGCATATCTGGGCGGCACGGTCACCGAGGCCGTCATCACCGTCCCCGCGTACTTCAATGACGCCCAGCGTCAGGCGACCAAGGACGCCGGTAAGATCGCGGGACTCGAGGTCAAGCGTATCATCAACGAGCCGACTGCCGCTGCGCTGGCCTACGGCGTGGACAAGGAAGCCGAGCAGAAGATCATGGTGTACGATCTTGGCGGCGGCACGTTCGATGTTTCCATTCTGGATATCGGCGACGGCGTCATCGAAGTTCTGGCCACCAACGGCAACACGCACCTCGGCGGCGACGACTTCGACGACTGCATCATCCAGTATCTCGTTTCTGAGTTCAAAAAGAGCGAGGGCATCGACCTCTCCGGCGACAAGGTCGCCATGCAGCGTCTGAAGGAGGCTGCGGAGAAGGCCAAGATCGAGCTGTCCGGCGTGACCTCGTCCAACATCAACCTGCCGTATATTACCGCCGACGCGACCGGCCCGAAGCATCTGGACGTGACGCTAACGCGTGCAAAGTTCAATGAGCTGACCGCGCATCTGGTTGAAGCGACCACCGGCCCTGTCAAGCAGGCCATGGCCGACGCCGGCCTGACGGCGAACGATATTTCCAAGGTTCTGCTGGTCGGCGGCTCGAGCCGTATCCCGGCTGTGCAGGAGGCCGTCAAGAAGCTGACCGGCAAGGACGGCTTCAAGGGCATCAACCCCGACGAATGCGTGGCTGTCGGCGCTGCTATCCAGGGCGGCGTGCTGGGCGGCGACGTGAAGGGCCTGCTGCTGCTTGACGTCACCCCGCTGTCTCTTGGCATCGAGACCATGGGCGGCGTGTTCACGCGCCTCATCGACCGCAATACCACCATCCCGACCAAAAAGAGCCAGGTATTCTCCACCGCAGCCGACGGCCAGACCTCCGTTGAGGTTCACGTCCTGCAGGGCGAGCGTGAGATGGCCGCGTACAACAAGACGCTTGGCAAGTTCCAGCTGACGGGTATCGCTCCGGCGCCGCGCGGCGTACCGCAGATCGAAGTTACCTTTGATATTGACGCCAATGGCATTGTAAATGTCTCCGCCAAGGATCTCGGCACCGGCGCTGAGCAGAAGATCACAATCACCGCTTCTTCCAACCTCTCCAAGGAGGACATCGACAAGGCTGTCAAGGAAGCCGAGCAGTATGCCGCCGAGGACAAGGCCCGCAAGGACGAGGTTGATGCGCGCAACGCCGCCGATCAGGTCGTTTATCAGTCTGAAAAGACCCTGAACGAGATGGGCGATAAGCTCTCCGAGAGCGACAAGGCACCTGTTCAGGCTGCAATCGAGAAGCTGAAGGAAGCACAGAAGGGCACTGACGTCGCTGCCATCAAGGCTGCGACCGACGAGGTGCAGAAGGCATTCTATGCCATCTCCGAGAAGCTCTATAAGAACGCTGCGCCGCAGGGCGATCCGACCGCGCAGGCCGGTCAGAACCCGAACCAGAACCCGGGCGATGACGGCGTGGTCGACGCGGACTACGAAGAGGTCAACTGAGCAATTAGCCCACGGGGCGGAAGCGATTCCGCCCCTTTTGGCTGTGAAAGAGGGGAATCCCGATGGCAGATCAGAATAAAAGAGACTATTACGAGGTCCTTGGCGTAGAGAAAAACGCCTCGGACAGCGAGATCAAAAAGGCATACCGCAAGCTGGCCATGAAGTACCACCCCGACCAGAACCCCGGCGACAAGTCGGCTGAGGAGAAGTTCAAGGAGGTCAATGAGGCCTACGAGGTGCTCTCCAACAGCGAAAAAAAGGCGCTGTATGACCAGTACGGCTTCGCTGGCGTCGACCCCAACTTCAATCCAAACGCGGGCTTCGGCGGCGGGTTTGGCGGCGGCTTTGGCGGTTTCGGCGATCTCGGCGATATCTTCGGCGATTTCTTCGGCGGCGGTGCGTCATCGTCGTCCGGCCGGCGCGCAGGGCCCAGCAAGGGCCAGAACGTCATGGCCGAGATCGAGATCTCGTTTGAGGACGCGGCTTTCGGCTGCGACCAGCAGATCACCTATTCACGCGTTGAGCCGTGCGCGACCTGCGGCGGCACCGGCTGCCGCGAGGGCACGCAGCCCGAGACGTGCAGCTACTGTAACGGCCGCGGCACCGTGCGCACACAGCAGAATTTCATGGGTATGACAATGCAGTCGTCCCAGCCGTGTCCCAAGTGCGGCGGCGCGGGCAAGATCATCAAAGACCCCTGCAACACCTGTAAGGGCAAGGGCAAGGTGCGCCGCAACAAGACCATCAAGGTCAAGGTTCCGGCGGGCATCGACGACGGCCAGTCCTTCCGCGTGCGCGACGAGGGCAACGCCGGTTCCAACGGCGGGCCGAACGGCGACCTGCTCGTGACGGTGAACGTGCACAAGCACCCCATCTTCACCCGTGACGGGGCGAACGTACTGTGCCAGATGCCGATTTCGTTCACGCAGGCGGCGCTGGGCGCGACGATTGAGGTGCCCACGCTCGACGGCAAGGTGCGCTACTCGATCCCCGAGGGCACGCAGACCGGAACGACCTTCCGCCTGCGCGGCAAGGGAATCCCGTATGTGGGGTATAAGACGCGCGGCGACCAGTTTGTCACCGTTGTGGTTGAAACGCCGACCAAGCTCACCAAGGAACAGCGCGAACTGCTCAGGAAGCTTGAAAACGCCATGGACGACGAGGGGCAGCCCAAGCGCAAGAGCTTTTTTGAAAAACTCAAAGAGAACTGAAAAAGCATCCGTCTGCCTTCAGTGTGCAGGCTGTCCGCTTTTGGCGGACAGATCGTGCGCGCAGCAGGCCGCGGCCTGTTGTCGAAAAACTCCAAAGGAGTTTTTCGACAGCCTCAAGCATCCGTCTGCCTTCGCAGGCGGATGCTTTTTGCAGGCGATGTTCTTGCGCCCGGCCATGCGGCCGGGCGCAAAAGTTTTAATGCAGCAGATAGCTGATGCCGAGCAGCAGATACAGCGGCCCGAAGCAGTAGGCCATGAACATCTCGCGGTGCGGAACCTTGCGCGTCAGACAGTCCGTGAGAATCATGATCTCGCAGAAGTATGCCAGCGCACCGAGAAAATAGGCGGCCGCCTTGCAGATGTTCGCGCCCGGCGTGTGCAGCATCGACGCCACGAACAGAGCTGCCGCGCACAGTACCGCTCCGTTTCGCAGCAGCAAAATCCAGTGCGCCAGCTTTTTGTGACGGTTGTGGGAAATCAGCTCTTCCTCACTGAGCCCCTCTTGCAGATCATGCAGCGCTTCTTCCACGTCCTGCAGAACATCGTCCATGTCGTGGGGCATTGTGCGTCCTCCTGTTGCGGGCGTTTATTCAGAGCCTGTCCAGAACTTCCTGCAGCGCAAATACGCTGGAAATGCCGCCGGGGCGGGTGGTGGAAAGCCCCGCGCTCGTGCAGGCAAAGCGCGTGATCGCGCGCAGTTCATCTTCCGTCAGGTCTTCAGGCGCTTTGCCTGTCTGCAGCAGCTTCCACACCGCCGAGCCGCCGAAGATATCGCCCGCGCCGGTGGTGTCGATGGTTTTAAGACCCGTCATGCCTGGCTCAGTCCCGCAGGCGTTTTTATTTTTGAACAGGCAGCCGTCCTTGCCCAGCGTGAGGAACACCAGTTTCACGCCGTAGTCGGTCACGATCTTCTGCGCGGCCGCTTCAAAGCTGAGGCCCGGGAAGAGAAACTCGACCTCTTCATCGCTGATCTTCACCACGTCGGCCTGCCCGAGGCCCCAGAGCATCTGCTCTTTCGCCTGTGAAAGGTCGCTCCACAGGGGCTTGCGCAGGTTCGGGTCGAAGGTGATCAGTTTCCCGTGCGATCTGGCATAGGCGACGGCAAACTGCGTGGCGCTGCGCGCCGGCTCGTCGGTCAGAGACAGCGTGCCGAAGTGTACAATGCGCGTATCGTCAATGAGCGCGGTGTCGATATCGTCTTTGCAGAGCCGGGTGTCTGCGCCGGGCTTTCTCGAGAACGAGAATTCACGGTTGCCCGTCTCATCGAACGTGACAAATGCCAGCGTGGTGAACGTGTCGCCGCTGACCTTCACGCCGCGCGCGTCGATACCGGCTTTCTGCAGCGTCAGGCGCAGCATCCGGCCGAACGCGTCGTCGCCGACCTTGGAGATGAACGCAGTCTTCGCGCCGAATTTCTGCAGCGCGGCCAGAAAGTTGGCCGGTGCACCGCCGGGGTGCGCAGCCATGGTGGGGTAACCGTCTTCATCGGTGGACAGGCAGGCGAAATCGATCAGAAGTTCGCCGATGGCAAGTACGTCAAACATAAGCATCCTCCCATTTGGATCAATTTATACTTCCAGTATAGCGGACTGTGCAAAAAAAAGCCAGTGTGAATCGGGCAAAATGTAGAAAAACTGCACCGGGCTAGGCAGCTGGAAAATTGTGTGATATAATATGAAGGCAAAAAACGAGAAAAACGCGGAAAGGTGAGATTTATGAACGCACGAAATGAATTCGAGCGCTGGCTGCACAACTGCACCGGCGAGATCCTTGACGAGCTGAAAGCGATGGAGCACGACGACGCGAAGATCGAAGCCTGCTTTGGCCACCAGCAGACATTCGGCACGGCCGGCATCCGCAGCATCATGGCGCCCGGCATCGCGTGTCTCAACGATTATACTGTCCGGCAGACGGCGCGCGGCCTTGCCGCGTATATGAAAACATCCGGCGGCGTGATGACCTGCGCCATCGGCTACGACTGCCGCAACAATTCCACGAAATTTGCGCGCATCTGCGCCGCTGCGTTGGCGGAAAGCGGCGTGCATGTCTATCTCTATGACCGGCTCTGCCCCACGCCGATGCTTTCTTTTGCGGTGCGGTATCTGCATTGCGGCGCGGGTATCGTCATATCGGCCAGCCACAACACGAAGGAATATAACGGCCTCAAGTGCTATGGCCCCGACGGCGGCCAGATGACCGAAATCCCGGCAGGCAAGGTTTCCGCTGCCATCGAGACCATCGACCTGTTTGAGCCGGAGCATCTGACATTTGAAGACGCGATGGCGAAGGGACTTGTGGAGTACATCTCCGACAGCGTCTGGCAGGCGTACTATACGCGCATCTCGCAGGAGGCCATTGCGCCTGAAACAGTGAAGCAGGCGCAGCTCAGGCTGGTCTATTCGCCGCTTTGCGGCGCGGGCAGCGAGCCGGTGCGCGAGATTCTTTCCCGCCTCGGCGCCGAAGTTCACGTTCCCGCGTCGCAGGTGAACGCCTCGGGCGAGTTTGAGACCTGCCCGAACCCCAACCCCGAGAATGAGGCGGCCTTTGCCGAGAGCTACAAGCTCGCCGGCGAAGTAAAGCCCGACCTTGTCATGGCCACAGACCCCGACTCCGACCGTATCGCCGTGTCCGTGCCCGTCGCGGGCGGCTTCCGCAAGCTCTCCGGCAACGAAGTCGGATGCCTGCTGCTGCAGTATATCCTGGAAAACATGAAAAAGACCGGCAAGCTGCCTGCCGACCCCGTCGCGGTCAAGAGCATTGTCTCCACGCCGCTGGCCGACCGCATCGCCGCGGCCTACGGCTGCAAGATGCGCACGGTGCTCACGGGCTTTAAGTACATCGGCGGCGTGGTGCTCGAGCTCGAGCAGGCCGGCTGCCCCGAGAATTTCGTCCTCGGCTTTGAAGAGAGCTGCGGCTATTTGAAGGGCGACTACGCCAGAGACAAGGACGCGGTTGTGACCGCAATGCTCATCGCCGAGATGACTGCCTGCTACAAGCTGCAGGGCAGGACGCTGGCCGAGGCGATGGACGCGCTCTACGCGCAGTACGGCTTCTATACCACGGGCCTTCGCAGCGTGGTCTTCGCGTCCGACGCGCAGAAGCAGGCGTTCATGCAGCTCATGGACGAGCTGCGCGCAAATCCGCCCAAGGACGTGGCGGGCTTTGCCGTGACGGCGGTGGCCGACTTCCGCGCGGGCGTGAAAACGGATCTGGCCACGGGCGAAAAATCGCCCACCAATCTTCCCAGCGAGAACATGGTGCTGCTGCAGCTGGCGGAAAATGGCCGCGTGATTCTGCGCCCGTCGGGCACGGAGCCGAAGTGCAAGTTCTACTACACCGCCTGCGCCAATACCCTTGCCGGGGCCGAAGCGCGCATTACGATGCTCGACGAGGCCATGTGCAAATACATGTAACACGCAACACGATGACTGCCGGAAAGCCGATGGCTTTCCGGCAGTTTTATGGGAGAATCAGTTGATCGTTTGACAGACCGAATATGCCGCCCGCAGCGCCGTCTCATACTGGCTGTCATTGACGATCATGAGAAGGCACGGCCTTGCGTCTGCCAGATAGTGTACCGGCGCGCCGGAGGCCTGCACGGCGGCCACGAGCTTCGGCAGCAGCTCCGTCCCGCGCAGAAGCGCCGCCAGTATGCTCAGGTTTTCGCGCAGTTTGATCTGCGTGTTCGCATACCGTGCGCGCAGCCGTTCGGTGCATTCGTGCAGCCGCTCCGTGCTGCCGCTCGCGTCGATGAGCACTGTGAGCTGCTCCAGGCCGCAGGCGCTGTAGAACACGTTGAGGCCCGCGCGCGAAAGCGTCTGCAAAACCTCGCCGGACAGCTGCGTGAGCCCGGAGGAGGCGACGCGCAGCATGGCGAGATTCCGCCTGCCGGCGAAGCCTACGATGGACGGCTCGCCCGCGCAGTCGGCGCGCGGCAGGCCGATGCGCGTGCCGGGCAGCTCCGGCTGCCAGGTGTTGCGGATCTGCAGCGGGATCTGCCGCTGGCGCACGGGCTCCACCGCGCTCTCGTGCAGCACCTGCGTGCCGACGTGCGAAAGCGCCTGCAGCTCCTCGTATGACAGCTGCGCGATGGTGGCGGGATTTGTCACGATGCGCGGGTCGGCTGCCAGAATACCCGTTACATCCGTCCAGTTTTCATACAGGTCTGCGTGCAGCGCGGCCGCGGCAAGGCTGCCTGTTACGTCCGAGCCGCCGCGCGAGAACGTGTGTATCGCGCCGTTCGGCAGCACACCGTAGAAGCCCGGCGTAACGATCTTGCGCCCGTCGGCCAGCGACTGCAAGCTTGCGCAGGATTCTTCAAACAGCACGCGCCCGGCGTAGTCAAACTGCAGCCAGTCGGCGCTGTCGACGAACGTGTAGCCCAAAAGCTCCGCCATCAGAAGCGCCGACAGGTATTCTCCGCGCGAGGCGATCTCATCGCAGCCCGTCTGCGCCGTGAGCCCGGCATAGATGCGCTCAAGCTCCTGCTCGATGGGAAATTGCAGCGAACAGCCGTTGCGGATGTCAATGTAGCGGTCGCAGATCCTGCGCCACAAGTCCCAGCAGCTCACGCCGTAGCTCAGATGCGCGTGGCAGAGGTACAACAGGTCCGTGATCTTGTGGTCGCCCGCGTGGCGCCTGCCCGCCGCCGAGACGACGACCACGCGCCGCGAGATATCCGAGAGCACGATGTCGCGCACACGCAGAAACCGCGACGCGTCAGCCAGCGACGAGCCGCCGAATTTGGTGATTTTCAGCATAGTCTCACCTCGATTGCAACTGGCGCGTCCTTGCCCATGCAAAAGGAGCGCCTGCATTATTGTATGAAGCTGCGGCGGATTTTGACAAAAGCGCGCAGGTGGCCTGCGTCCGGGAAAAGCTGCGAAAAGCGAGAAAAAAGTGCCGCAAATCGTGAATTATTGCTTTACTTTTGGCGCAGAATATGATATCTTAATCAGGCTGGCGGCATATGCCAGCGCCCAGGTACTCAGTTTCGGGATCGCGCCCAGCTTTACGCGGGCATTCTGCCGGCCCGATACTTGGTCCTAGGGGAATATTTTGAAAGGTGGAAACACACTATGATGCGCAAAGAAGAAAAGACTGCCATTATCGAGCAGTACGCAACCCATCCCGGCGACACCGGTTCGCCCGAGGTTCAGATCGCCGTCCTCACCGCCCGGATCAACGACCTCACCGAGCACCTGCGTGAGCACAAGCATGACAACCACTCCCGCCGCGGCCTTCTGATGATGGTCGGTAAGCGCCGGAGCCTGCTTGACTATCTGGCCAAGAAGGACATCAACCGCTACCGCGCGATCGTTGCCAAGCTGGGCCTGCGTAAGTAATCAGCAGACACGAAAAAATGGGCGGTCGCACGACCGCCCATTTTAAGCACATCTGCCGCACAGGCAGTATATGCCGCATTCAAAAATCCGCGCCACACATTTTGCGTGGGAGATCGCTTTAGCAGTTGAAAGCGCCGCCGGGCACCGGCGATGGTTTCAAGTGCTAAAAACCTCCCACGCGCCAATAAACAAAGGAGGTTTTTCCATGATTACGCACAAACAGTATCCCAATCACCACATCTTTGAGACCGAGATCGGCGGCCGTACGTTTACCGTTGAGACCGGCAAGGTCGCAGAGCTCTGCAACGCCGAGGCCATCTGCCGCTACGGCGACACCGTCGTGCTCGTCACGGCCGTCGCGTCTGCGCTGCCCAAGGCCGGCATCGACTACTTCCCGCTGACCATCGAGGTCGAAGAGCGCATGTACGCTGTCGGCCGCATTCCCGGCAGCTTCAACCGCCGCGAGGGCCGTCCGTCCGAGCGCGGTATCCTGATTTCGCGTCTGATCGACCGTCCGATGCGCCCGCTGTTCGACGAGGAGCTGCGCAACGACGTTGTTCTGACCAACACCGTGCTGGCGCAGGACTACGACAACCCCGTTGAGATTGTTGCGTCCATTGGCTCCTCGCTCGTCATCGCCTACTCCGACATCCCCTGGAACGGCCCGACGGCTACCACCAACGTCTGCTACCTCGACGGCAAGTATATCGTCAACCCCTCGCAGGATGAGCGCAACGCCTGCCAGTGCTTCGTCACCATCGCCTCGACCCACGAGAAGGTCGTCATGATCGAGACTGAGGCCAAGGAAATCAAGGAAGACATCCTCATGGAGTGCATCAAGCTCGCCCATGAGACCAACGTCAAGGTTGTTGAGTTCATCAACACCATCGTCGATACCATTGGCAAGCCGAAGTTTACCTTCGAAAAGGCTGCCGTCAACCACGAGATGCTTGACGATCTGTGCGCTTACGGCATGGACAAGATCGAGTACGCCCTCGACACCGACGACAAGAACGTCCGCGAAGAGCGCCTGACCGCCGCCGTCGTCGACTTCAAGGAGAAGTTCGGCGAAAAGTACGGCGAGGACTTTGACGTGCAGATTGACGTCTGCCTTTACAAGATGCAGAAGAAGGTCGTCAAGAAGTGGCTGCTCGCCGGCAAGCGTGTCGACGGCCGCGGCCCCGACGATATCCGCCCGCTGGGCGCCGAGGTCGGCGTTCTGCCGCGCGTACATGGCTCGGGCCTGTTCACCCGCGGCCAGACGCAGGTGCTGTCCATCTGCACGCTGAATACGCTTTCCGCCGCGCAGAAGCTCGACACCATCTACGACGAGACGGAAAAGCGCTATATCCATCATTATAATATGCCGCAGTGGTCCACGGGCGAGGCCCGTGCGGCCCGTTCGACCTCCCGCCGCGAGATCGGACACGGCAGCCTGGCGGAAAAGGCGCTCGTGCCGGTGCTGCCGAGCGTTGAGGAGTTCCCGTACTGCATCCGCGTTGTCTCCGAGGTTGTCTCCTCCAATGGTTCGACGTCGCAGGCTTCCATCTGCGGCTCCACGCTGGCGCTCATGGACGCGGGTGTGCCCATCAAGCGGCCCGTCGCCGGTATCTCCTGCGGTCTGATCTCCGACAAGGAGACGGGCGAGTGGAGAACCTTCACCGACATCCAGGGCGTTGAGGACTTCCACGGAGAAATGGACTTCAAGGTTGCCGGTACGTCCGAGGGCGTTACCGCCATCCAGATGGACCTCAAAAACGACGGTCTGACGATGGAGATCATTGCCGATGCGCTTGAGCGCTGCCGCAAGGCCAGACTCGAGATCCTGAACGAGATCATGCTGCCGTGCATCGCGGCGCCCCGCCCCGAGGTGTCCGAGTTCGCGCCCAAGATGCTGTCCATGAAGATTGCGGTCGATAAGATCCGCGAGGTCATCGGCTCCGGCGGCAAGACCATCCAGAAGATCTGCGCCGACACCGGCGCCAAGATCGACATCGAGGACGACGGCTCCGTCTTCATCTCTGCTGTCGACGCCTCCGCCGCCGATGCCGCGAAGAAGATGATCGACGATATCTGCTTCGAGCCCGAGGTCGGCAAGCTGTACTACGGCAAGGTCGTGCGCATCCTGCCCATCGGCGCGTTTGTCGAGCTGGCTCCCGGCAAGGACGGCATGATCCATATCTCCAAGCTGGAAAACCGCCGCGTCGAGAAGGTCGAAGACGTGCTCAACATCGGCGATATGACCTGGGTCAAGGTCACCGAGATTGATGAGAAGGGCCGCGTGAACCTCAGCCGCAAGGACGCGCTGAAAGAACTGGCTGCGCAGAAGAATCAGTAAAATATGACGATCGCCCCGCAGTCCAAAATGAACTGCGGGGCGGTTTGCGCTGCAGATAAAACCGCACGCACAGCCATCGGCTGTGCGTGCGTTCTGTCAGGGATTACAATTTATGTCCGCAGCGGGTGCAGAATTTTTCGCCCGGCTGCACACTTGCGCCGCAGTTGGTGCAGAACGCGGGCTGCGGCGGAACAGAGGGCGCTTCGGCCTCAGGAGCAGCCGGCGTCTCAGGTTCGACACGGGCCTCGGGCGCGGGACCTGCCGCAGGCCCGGGTTCGACCGCAGGCGCAGGCGCGGCCCCGGGTTCAGCCGCGGGCGCGTCCAGCACAGGCGCAGGTGTCACCGGAGCAGCCGGTGCGGGCGCGCTGCTCTGCGCCGGATGGCTGTGAATCTCGACATAGAACGCCGCCGCGACAATGCCGAAGAACAGCGGGCTCAGAAGCCCCCAGGCGATGCCCAGCAGCACATTCACGATCACAAACAGCACACCGATGTACGGAATTGCGCCGAACGCGGACAGAACCAGCGTCACCAGCAGATAGGCCAGCGTGGCGAAAATGTCGGCCCCGAACATCTTGCCCTTGTAGCCCATCGTCTCCTTCTTCGAGATCCGGATGGCCTCGGTGGGCTTTACGTCCTCGCGGGTCATCAGAATATACGGTGTGAAGCGGTACTCGTATGCGCGGATAACGCCGAACACGATGCCGACGATGGGGATCAGGCTCCAGAGGAAGACCCACAGGTACATCCACGCCATGCCGCCCACAACGCGCAGGAAGCGGTCTTTGTGGAACGTGGAGAACAGGTACTCCGTCTTGGGTGCGAGGCCTGTGCGGTAACTGTTGAGATAGATCATGGCCATGCTGGCCTCCAGCGCCACCGCGATGATAAATGCGATGGCCGGGATACCGGCAAAACCGATGCCTGCAAGCGCGGCCAGTACCATGCACAGAAGCGACACGCCCCACAGACGGACCGGCCGCTTCATCAGCACAGCGAACGCCTTTTTGTAGATGCTTAAAATCATGAAAAGACCTCCAATTCTCTTCTTTTTCTTTCCCTGCGTTCATTATACGGCGGGACGGAAAGGCTTGTCAATCCTTGCCGGAAAAAGTCCGCCTTGTTTTTTCGGCGCGCATTTTGCCGCATAGCCGGACGGAACGGCGTAAAAACTGACATCAAAACAAAAAGACCCGCCCGCAATGGCGGTGTTCATAAGGCAGTTAACAGCCACAGTAGTATGCACTGCTGTGGCTGTTCTTGTATTGTATCCTGTTTTGTGATACTATGGCACCAAACAGATCTGCAAATTGGAAGTTGACGAGCTCTTGGCTCCCCCAGAGGGGGAGCCAAGGGGGGCTGCCTGCAGCTTCGCCATATCTCATAATAGCATAAGAAACGGAGCGCCTCCGCACAGATACGCTCCGTTAACTGTCTTACGAGCACCCCGCCCATCGGGCAAGTCTTTTGTGCGGTTATTGCTGTAGCAGAGCCAGACCTGCGCGGTAGATATCGCCCGCGCCGACGGTGAGGATGATGTCGCCCGGCTCTGCGGCCCGGGCCAGATACGCCGTCACATCCGGCAGCGACGGACAGTAGACGCTGCCGGGAATCTGCCGCGCCAGATCCAGCGAGCTCACGCCCGTCATGTTCTGCTCGCGCGCGGCGTAGATGTCGGTCAGCACCGCCACATCCACCGTGCGCAGTTCGCGCACGAAATCGGCGAACAGCGCCTTGGTGCGCGTATACGTGTGCGGCTGGAACGCGCAGAGGATGCGCTTGTAGCCCATCATGCGCACCGCGCTGAGCAGCGCGTGCAGCTCGCTGGGGTGGTGCGCATAGTCGTCGTAGATATCTGCACCGTGGTAGCAGCCCTTGAATTCCAGCCTGCGGCCTGCGCCGGTGAATTCAGCCAGCGCAGCGGCCGTATCTTCGCCGGAGATGCCCGCCTGCCATGCCACAGCCGCTGCGGCCAGCGCGTTCATGGCGTTGTGCTGCCCGAGCACGTGCAGCTGCAGGCGGCAGTAGTGCTGCCCGGCGCAATACACGTCAAATTCGCGGAAATCGGGCGAGAAATTTTTGCCGCAGACGTCGTTTGCCTCGCCGAAGCCGAATGAGACATACTCCATGCCGGCAAGCGTCTGAACGGTATTTTCGTCGTCGCCGTTGGCCACGATCAGCCCGCCCTCCGGCACCAGCTCGGCAAACTGGCGGAACGAGTGCTCCACGTCTGCAATGTCTTTGAAAAAGTCCAGATGGTCGGCGTCGATATCAAGGATGACCGCCGTGGTGGGGAAGAAATTCAAAAATGAGTTGCAGTATTCGCAGCTCTCAAGAATGATCGTGTCGCCGCTTCCCACGCGGTGGCCTGCGCCCAGCAGCGGCAAAAAGCCACCGATCATGACCGTGGGGTCTTTGCCTGCCTGCATGAAGATGTGTGTCAGCATGGACGTAGTCGTGGTCTTGCCGTGTGTGCCGGCCACGCAGATGGCGTGGCGGTAGGCCTGCATGATATAGCCCCACGCCTGCGCGCGCTCGAAAATGGGAATGCCGCATGCACGCGCGGCGGCAATCTCAGGGTTGTCGTTGTGCGCCGCGGCGGTACGGATGACGCAGCCGGCGCCTGCAACGTTTTCGGCGCGGTGGCCGATGCAGACGTGGATGCCCTTGGCAATCAGCTCGTCGGTCGAGACGGACGCGTTCATATCCGAGCCCGTGACCTGCATGCCCATGGCGCGCAGCACGAGCCCCAGCGGGCGCATCGACACGCCGCCGATGCCGACCAGATGCACGTGCTTGCCGGGTTGGAGATACTGTTCTATTTTACTGCTTTGTGCAGTTGACATAATCTATTTCCTCCGAAGAGAAGTTTTTTGTTGCGGGACAGCGGAAAACGGCCTATAATCAATATAAGCGCCAGTTTCCTATTATATACTGTTTCTGTGCATAACACAAGGGCAAATTTCCAACAAAATACACCGGAAAGGGGGCGTGATATCGTGAGAAACAGAAAACCCGACGAGATTCTCCGGCGTCTGCTGGATGCGGGTTTCGCGGCGTACTATGTCGGTGGCTGCGTGCGCGACACGCTTCTCGGCCGGCCTGTGCACGACTGGGACATCGCCACGTCCGCGCGCCCCGGGCAGGTGACGGCGCTGTTTTCCCACTGTGTGCCCACAGGCGTGCAGCATGGGACGGTGACGGTGCTGCTGGGGGATGACCGCCGGGCCGAGGTGACGAGCTTTCGCCGCGAGACCGGTTACCGCGACGGCCGCCACCCCGACCGTGTGCAGTTTGTGACCGACCTTTCAAGCGACCTTGCCCGCCGCGATTTCACCGTCAACGCCATGGCGATGGACTTGGACGGCGCGATCACCGACCTCTTTGACGGGCGGGCAGATCTTGCGCGCGGCGTGATCCGCTGTGTGGGCAGTCCCGAGCGCCGTTTCGGCGAGGACGCGCTGCGGATGCTGCGCGCCTACCGCTTCTGCGCGCAGCTGGGCTTTTGGATGGATGCGGAGACTGGGCGGGCGATTGCAGCCTGCGCGCCGCTGTGCGCGCGTCTTTCGCGCGAGCGCGTGTGCGAGGAGACGGAAAAAACGCTTGTCTCGCCAAAACCGGAATATGTCTCGCGCATGGCAGAGCTTGGCCTTCTGTGCACGTGCGGCGTGACGCACTGCGTGGATTTATCCCGCCTTGCCGCGCTCGACGCAGCGCCGGAGGTGCGCTGGACGGCGTGGAAAGTTCTGCAGCCGGCGTTGGATTTGAAGGCGTTCCGCCTGCCGGCCCGGCTGTGCCAGCAGGCCGGGCGCGTCTGCGCGACGTGGCAGCCGCAGCGCGACACGCTTTCGTGGAAACGGCTCATCGCAGCCGAGGGATGGGACGCGGCGCATCTGGCTGCGCGTGTGGCGCAAAGCGGCGCGGTGGACGAGATTGCAGCCAGCGGCGCGTGCGTCACGCTGCCGCAGCTGGCTGTGTCCGGCCGCGATTTTCCGCAGCTTTCAGGCCGGGCCGTCGGAGACATGCTGCAGGCGCTTTTGCAGCATGTGCTTGAGCACCCGCAGGACAACACACGCGAAACACTGCTGAAATTGGCGAAGTAAAATGCCGGGCGCATTGCGCCCGGCATTTGTCTGACGGCGTTATGCTTCCACACCGCATCAAAGACTCTCTTTGGCAAAAGGGAGGCCCGGATGCGCTGCCGGAGTGCGCCGGGTTCGGCCTCAGATTGTGAATGTGACGATGAGATATGCGATGTATACGCACAGCATCAAAATGCCCTGCAGCTTGTGGAACTTCTTGAAGATGAGCGTCGGCACGACGGCGATCGCTGTCTCCAGCGCGCAGATGGGCATGTCGAGATAGACTGTCTGGGTGAGAGAGCCGGGCGTGATGGTGAGCGCGCCGCCGGAAA
Organism: Clostridiales bacterium; assembly: GCA_004555655.1. Classification (GTDB taxonomy): domain Bacteria; phylum Bacillota; class Clostridia; order Oscillospirales; family Oscillospiraceae; genus CAG-170. The sequence goes on along the minus strand of SFHJ01000005.1, from coordinate 2,861 downwards.
TGAACGCGCACAGCGGCAGAATGACGGTGATGTCGATGATGTTCGCGCCCAAAATGTTGCCGACCGACATCGACGACTGCTTTTTGACGATAGCGGTGATGGCGGTGACAAGCTCGGGCAGCGATGTGCCGATGGCGACCATCGTGATGGCGATCACGCGCTCAGACACGCCGATCATCTGCGCCAGCTTCGTGCCGTTATCCACCAGAAGATCAGACCCGACGACCAGGCACACCGCGCCCAGGACAAACAGGATGACGTTCTTGATAACAGCCTTTTTGCTCTTGTCGACCTCGACCGCCTGCGGCTCGCCCGAGGCAGTTTCCAGCTTGGCGCTGCGCACGTTTTCAAAGATGAACAGTGCGAACAGAACCAGCACCAATACGCTCTCGAGCACGCTCAGCTGCCCGTCGATGCACAGTACCCACAACAGCACGCAGCTTGCCACCATCAGAAGCCCCTTGGGCGCGAACTGCGCGCGCTTGATGACGGCGGGCAGGAAGATGACCGACAGCGCCATGATAAGGCCCGTATTCGCCGTGACCGAGCCGATGGCGTTGCCGATGGCCATTTCGGTGCTGCCCTCGGTCGCGGCCATGGTGGAGACGATGACCTCGGGCATGGTGGTGGCGATGGAGACGATGGTCGCGCCGATGATGAACTGCGGGATGCCGGAGGCGGTGGCCATCCAGCTGGCGGCATCGACGAACCAGTCGCCGCCCTTGACAATCAGGACCAGACCGAGCAGAAACAAAACGATGGTGAGAAACAGTTCCATACATATTTCCTCGCTTTCAGAGTCAAATGGGACGAAAAAAAGAGACCTTCTGCACGTCTGTGCGAAAAGTCTCGTTCCTGCAGTACAGGCGCATGACCACCGGCCGGGCCGGGCGATGTTGACCATGCGTAAATAACTACTCCCTTTTACAAAGGGTAGTATACCCAAAAATTTTCCGCAGGTCAAGCCCCAAAAGTGTCCCGCGGAACTTTTTTGAAAAAGATTTCGCCGGGATGAAAGATATGGGTTGATTTTTTCGGAAGAGCCTGCTATAATACTTTGGCACGGAGGCTTAGCTCAGCTGGTTAGAGCGCCTGCTTCACACGCAGGAGGTCGACGGTTCGAGTCCGCCAGTCTCCACCATCAAGCTGCACCCAAATAGATGCCGCTGCGAAAAGCCCAGAAGTTTCAACGGCTTCCGGGCTTTTTTGCGCCCATTTTTTCAAGCGTGACAAAAAGATGCCAACTGCCGTGTCAGGCAAATTCGATGGACCTGTACCTTTACCCACGGCGTTTTGAGCCGCTTTTCCGAGAATTTTTCGGGAAAGCGGCTCTTTTTTACTCTCGGTAAAACGTAGAATTTGAGCAGGTTTTTTTGTTGGTGTTGCTGGATGGACATTCCGAGTGTATGTGCCATTGTGTTGACACGGGCAAAGCCCAAAATACACTAGGAGGATTCAAGATGACAATTGAAAATGCAAAAGCGCTGCAGGAACAGTTGGCGAACGAGGCCATCGCGCAACTGCGGAAGAGCAGGAACAACGAGCTTGTCGATGACTGCATCCAAATCATCGCCGTCGTCGGCAAGGCGTAGGGCATTCCAGGCGACGAAACGGCGCGCAGGCAAGAACGCGCACGGCAGGAGCAAACGCGGCACGTTGGCGACGCTGGACCGCGAGAGACCATGGGTACACGGCACCATGCTCCTGACATGTTCACGAGGGTCATGCAGTTTGTGTGGGATATGTTCGAAACAGCACTTAACCTCGGCGATGATGCAGACCGTTACAGACTGTTTGATACTGTGCACGCGCTGGCGGCAGTCTACCTGCCACCTGACTGGCTTGGCTCGAAGCCCATTGCGAGCTAATCATAGCAAACCATCCGCTGCCAGTGCAGCGGGTGGTCGTTTATCTACCGGCTCTCCGCAGAGCATCGGTTTTTAATGGCACGCCCATCATATCCTCGTGGGCTTCGCGAGTGTCCCGACAGAGCGGCGACAGAAACGTCAGCGCGTTCTGAATACGGCTCAGATCGGCTGCGGTGAGCACATTCTCGTGCAGATGACGCAGCACCCGGCGATATGAGCAGATGGTGCGAATATTATAAAGCAGCGCAAAGAAAAGCGCGGTCGTAGTAACTGCTTTTTCACTACCATGTCTGAAGAATTTCAATATCTTTGGGGTCATTGCGGAAAAGAATCGCAAAGATTGCATCAAGCATACCTCTATAGATTTGACAACGGTATCCTCTAGCATCGCGTTTGAATACGTTGTGCTCGCTCGCATAGTTTAGAGCCGGGCATGTTCCACAATACGTTTGGTACACACAATCGGCACACTCTGGCAATGATTCCAATACAGAAGCAGCACATACGGTTTTGCAAACAGGCGACGACATCATCTCATCATAAGAGTTTTTATAAACATTGCCAAGCTTAAATGCCGAATCGCCCATTTCAGCAATCATGCGGCCCTCGTCACAGGTATAAACATCTCCGTTGACGATAAGAAAGAAGCCACATATCTACAGCCTCTCATCGATGAGCAGGCGTGTATGCCTTATGTTACATGTTTTGACTATAAAGATAATGAGAGCATTCCGCTATGGAATATGTATACGAATCCGGAAACTGGTGTATTGCTGAAATTTAGAATCAAGAAATCAAAAAGCAGTCCTACCTTTAGACAGGGCCTTATAGATTTCAGCAGAAAAGTCAAAGCGTTTGTATCAGAGCGCGACTATGCGGAGTTCCCGTTTTGCACGTCACCTGAAGTATTTCAGTCCCGTGTTTCGGTTTCGACCTGGATGAAAGATGTAGTATACGATGAGGGCATCCTTCCAAACAGCTTTATACTGATAA
>SFHJ01000036.1 GCA_004555655.1 Clostridiales bacterium | reverse complement strand
AGAAATTAAAAATATGTATTGCACCGAGAGAGTTCCGCAGAATATTACGTTACGTGCTTCTCAGGTTTATGTGGGAACCATTACTTTTGCATATGATGATGGAATGAGTAGCGGAACATACCGCACAGAAGTATCATATATGCAGGAGACAGGGAGAATTAACCATAATGTTCATGACAATTATCAAAGTCTAGCTAGCTTTGCTTCTGCTATTATAAGCATGTTTTTATGCTCTGCAGACGCAGCGATTGCAATAGCAAAATGGATAATGGTTGGTTTTTCTATTGCTACAAGCGCAGTGAATTTTGTGATACCAGACTATATTGTAAGTTGCGCGTATGATCAAATGACATATTATCTTAGAGATATGTCCACAAATAAAGTTGGAAGCTTTTTTGGGATTAATTACACGTTTACGGGTGATGACGGTAAAATGAAAAATCATGTAGATGGTTCCTATTATCCTAAGAGCACATATTCAAGTCATAATCAAGTTTTTGCGGCTGAAATTTATCAGACGATGTATCCTGCATATATTTGGAGCGTACGTTCCTGGTAGAATGGAGTACTGACGTGAACTGGAAAAAGTTTTTCCTTAGGCTGTTGATATGGCCGCTGGCGGTTCTTGTGTTCTGGCTGATCCGCTATCCCATTGCAGGCGGCGCGCCGCCGCAGCAGTGCGCCGCGCAGGCCGGAGAAATGGCCGCACAGTCTGTGACTGCCTATGCCCATGGCAGGCAAAGCTCTATAACCGTGTTTGCGGCAGACGGCGTCTATACTGCTGTCGCGCTTGAAGATGATGTGCTGCTTTCCAGATACCGAAGGGCGTATGTGTGCGAGCTTGGGCCGGAGATGCTGCTCGAGGTAGACGGTTTCTTCTGGCGCGATACTTACCGCTGGGCGGACGGAGACTTGGTTCATGCCGGTGAGAAGCGGATGGACAAGCCCGTTTATATTTGCGTGGGCTTTTTCGTGTGGCTGTTGATCGATGCACGGTTGAGCCTGCAAAGGCCAAAGCCCAAAAGAAGAAAAGAAAGTGACGCGCCGAAAAGCGGGAACTGACGGCGGAAACTTGTGGCATGAAAATAGCCGCGGCAGACAATGGCCTGCCGCGGCTATTTTAGAGATTATTCAAGCTCAAACGCGCCGGTATAGAGCTGATAATACACGCCCTTCTGCGCAATCAGATCGTCGTGCGTGCCGCGCTCAATGATGCGGCCGTGGTCGAGCACCATAATGGCGTTCGAGTTCTGCACGGTGGAAAGCCTGTGCGCAATGACGAAGACCGTGCGGTTTTGCATCAGAGCGTCCATACCGCGCTGCACGAGAAGCTCAGTTCTGGTATCGATGGAGGACGTGGCTTCATCGAGAATCATGACGGGTGGGTCGGCCACGGCCGCACGCGCGATGGAGAGCAGCTGCCGCTGGCCCTGGGACAGGTTCGCGCCGTTGGACGTGAGCATGGTGTTGTAGCCGTCGGGCAGTCGCGTGATGAAATCGTGCGCGTTTGCCAGCTTTGCCGCGCGGATGCACTCGTCGTCGGTCGCATCGAGCTTGCCGTAGCGGATGTTGTCCATGACCGTGCCGGTAAAGAGATTCACGTCCTGCAGCACGATGCCGAGCGAGTGGCGCAGGTCCGATTTTTTGATGCGGTTGATATTCACGCCGTCGTAGCGGATCTTGCCGTCGGCAATATCATAGAAGCGGTTGATGAGGTTCGTGATGGTCGTCTTGCCTGCGCCTGTCGCTCCGACGAAGGCCAGCTTCTGGCCGGGCTTGGCATAGAGTGAGACATTGTGAAGTACAGGCTTACCTTCTTCATAGGCAAAGTCCACATCGAAGAACCGCACGTCGCCGCGCAGCGGCACGAGCGTGCTGCCGCCGTCGTTCTGCGGGCACTTCCAAGCCCACTGGCCGGTGCGATCATTGCACTCGACAAGCTCACCGTTTTCCTCACGGCAGTTGACAAGCGTGACGTCGCCGTGATCCTCCTCGGGCTTCTGGTCGATGAGCTCAAAAATGCGCTCGGAACCGGCCACCGCCATGGCGACGGAGTTGATCTGCTGCGAGACCTGCGAGACGTTGTTGGTAAACTGCTTGGTCATACCGAGGAACGTTGCCACAATGGCGATGGGCATGGGCGCGAGCAGCGAGCCGGTTTCAAACAGGTTCTGGAATGAGACATTCAGAATTCTGCCGCCGGAGCAGATGAAGAGTCCGCCGACGAATGCCATAAGCACATAGAGAATGTTGCCGATGTTGTTCATAATGGGCCCGAAGATGTTGGAGAACCGGTTGGCGTTTTGTGCATCGGAGAAGAGCTGGTCGTTGATTTTGTCAAATTCCTGCTCGGCTGCGCGCTCGTGGCAGAAGACCTTGACGACCTTCTGGCCGTTCATCATCTCTTCGATGTAGCCCTCAACCTTGCCGAGCGACTTCTGCTGGCGCACAAAGAACGAAGCGGACTTGCCGCCGACTGTTTTCGTGGCGCGGAACATAAAGAAGATACCTGCAAAGATGATCAGCATCAGCGGCATGCTGTAATAGAACATGATGAACAACAAGCTCAGCACGACGAGCCCTGAGGAGAACAGGTGCGGCAGCGCCTGCGAGACAAGCTGGCGCAGCGTATCGGCGTCGTTGGTGTAGTAGCTCATGATGTCGCCGCGGCTGTTCTGGTCAAAGAATTTGATGGGAAGTCGCTGCATCCCGGCAAACATTTCGGTGCGCAGCTTGTGCAGGAAGTTCTGCGTGACATGCGCCATAAGCTGCGTGTAGACGGTCGTGGAGATCAGGCCAAGTACATACAGCCCGATCATGGTGGTGATGGCCTTCAGGATGGGAGCCTTCACCGCGTCCCAGCCGGAGGTAAGGCCCTGCTCGATATAGCTCGTGATGGTCTCGATATACACCGACGGCGCAACACCGATGAGTGCGCTGATGACGATGCAGACCATGACGATGGTAAGCATGACAGGATACTCCTTGAAGAGCAGCTTGATCAGGCGGCCCAGCGCCTTCATGTTCGTCTTACCGGCATAACGCGGGCCGCCGCGTCCCGGCCCGCGCGCAGGCATGGAATGATTAGCCATTGTCTTTACCTCCTGCCTTGTTCTGCGACTCATAGACCTCGCGGTAGATATCGCTCGTCTTGAGAAGCGTCTCGTGTGTGCCGCAGGCACTGATCGAACCGCTGTCCATGACGACGATCACGTCCGCGTCCTGAATGGAGCTGACACGCTGTGCGATGATAAACTTCGTGGTGTCGGGGATCTCGGTGCGGAAGGCCTGCCGGATCTTCGCGTCGGTCCTGGTGTCAACAGCGGAGGTCGAGTCGTCAAGAATCAGCACCTTCGGTTTTTTCAGAAGCGCACGCGCAATGCAAAGCCGCTGCTTCTGCCCGCCGGAGACGTTTGTACCGCCCTGTTCGATGTATGTGTCGTATTTGTCGGGGAACTGCTCAATGAATTCGTCCGCGCAGGCCAGGCGGCAGATACGCATAAGCTCTTCGTCGCTCGCGTCGGGGTCGCCCCAGCGCAGGTTTTCCTTGATCGTGCCGGAGAAAAGCACGTTTTTCTGCAGCACGACGGCAACCTGATTGCGGAGCGTCTCAAGATCATAGCGCCGCACGTCGATACCGCCGACGCGAACGGTACCCTCGCTTGCGTCATACAGCCGCGAGATGAGCTGCACAAGGCTGGTCTTGGACGAACCCGTGCCGCCCAGAATACCGACAGTCTGGCCGGACTTGATGTGCAGGTCGATATCAGACAGCGCCATGCGGTCGGCGCGGGCAGAGTATTTGAAGCTGACGTGGTCAAAATCAACGCTGCCGTCCGGTACCTCGTAAACAGGGTTTTCCGGGTTGTGCAGGTCGCTCGTCTCACTGAGCACCTCTGCAATTCGCTTGACCGAGGCGGAGGCCATGGTGAGCATGACAAAGATCATCGAAAGCATCATCAGGCTCATCAGAATCTGCATCGAGTAGGTAATCATACTTGTGAGCGAGCCCACGTTCAGATAGGTGCCGCCGGAGGCGATGATGAGCTTTGCGGCAAAGAAGGAGATCAGAATCATACCTGCGTAGACGCACAGCTGCATGAGGGGATTATTGAGCGCAAGAATTTTTTCCGCGCGCAGGAAGTCCTTGCGTACGTCGTCGGACGCGGCGGTGAACTTCTGCGTCTCATAGTCCTCGCGCACGAAGCTCTTGACCACACGCATGGCCTGAATGTTTTCCTGTACGGAGTTGTTGAGCCTGTCGTACTTCTTGAACACCGCGCGGAACAGCGGCAGCGCCTTGTAAATGAGAAGCGACAGCCCGAACAGCAATACCGGAATAGTGGCCGCAAATACAAGCGAGAGCTTTTTTCCCACGCTCACGGACATGATGACCGCGAACACGAGCATCAGCGGCGCGCGGACGGCCGTGCGGATGAGCATCATAAATGCCTGCTGGACGTTCGAGACGTCGGTAGTCAGGCGCGTCACAAGAGACGAGGTAGAGAACCTGTCGATGTTGGCAAAGGAGAAGTCCTGCACCTTATAATACAGATCGTGCCGGAGGTTTTTGGCAAAACCTGCCGACGCAGTGGCGCAGAACCAGCCGGATGCAACGCCGAACGCAAGCGCAAGCATTGCAATGACGAGCAGCTTCAGTCCGTGCTGCAGTATCACATCCATGCCGCAGCCGGCCTGGATGTTGTTGATGAGGCTGGCCGTAAGCAGGGGAATGACGCATTCGCAGATAACTTCGCCGACCATGAACAGCGGAGTCAGAAGCGTCGGCGTGCGGTATTCCCGGACACAGCCAATCAGGCGTTTGATCATACGTTGGAGTCCTCCTTCTCAAAAGACTGCGTCAGATTTTCGCTGGCCTGTTCCAGCAGGCGTAGAAATGTGTGCACCTCGTCGCCGGTCATGCCGCGCGTGATGGTCTGCTCAAGCGCAGAAAAGAAGCGGAAGATATCCTGCAGATATCGCCTGGCTTCATCGGTGAGCGCCACGCGCTTACAGCGGCGGTCGTTTGGGTCGGCGGTGCAGACGATGTACTGCTTTGCCTCAAGCCGCTGCAAAACGCCAGAGACGGTGGGATGCGTGAGACCGAAGCGGCGCTCTATATCGCGCGGATAGACGACATGGTCCTCGTTTTCACTCAGATACCGCAGAATGTGCGACTGTGTGCTCGTGAGGTCCATGCCTTCAAAGCCGCGGTTGATTGCCTGAACGATCAGATGATCGAGCCTGCGGATGCGCGGACCGATGGGTTCGCCGGACATCAAAGAGATCATCTCCAAATAAAAATGTAGCACGCTACCGATATTAGGTAGTATGCTACATTTTAATCGCATTTATATCAAAAGTCAATCGGCAATCTGTTCAAGATTGCACATGCGCCGGCCGGGAAAGCTGTGAAGAATTACGGCCAGATGCAAGCATGGAAATGAGCCTGCCGGGGCGCGGCGTGCCGCGGCCCAGCAGCCGCAGCAGCATGGCGCAGTTGTCATCGCTGTGCTCGGCCTCCTTGGAGTAGAGGGCGGCAATGCGGCGGCGTGCGGTTTCATCGCCTGCACTCAGGCAGAGCGTGCGGATGCTGAGCACGTGGAACACACAGCTTTCCATGCGCGCCAGGAGCTTTGCGTCGTTCACGGCCTTGAGAATATGACGGAAGATAAAGTAGAACGCCAGATTTTCCTCCTGTACAGGCGACAGGCCGCCGCACGCAGGAGCATCAGCCCTATACGTGTCCAGCAGCGCGTCAAACTCCTGCGTCAGATGCTCCATGTTTTTGAGAATCAGCCAGCAGGGGAAAAAGTCTGCCGGGCGGCGCAGGAGCCGCCTGATGCGCGCAAGCGCCCTTGTACGGCGCCCGGGCGATGAGAACCGGCGAAGCAGCGGATCGATGCAGCCGTAGCGTTTTTCGTCGAGCAGCCGCTGCGCGCGTGCGCAAAGCAGCAGCATCAGCCCCAGCCGCTCATTGATGGGCAGCGCGTCTTCGCGCAGCATGGAAAACAGCTGCGCGCGGATGGACACAAGCGCGAGATACAGCGCGGGGTCGAGCTCATTATACTCCGTTACGGGCGCATCGTCAGTCTCGGTGACGAGCGTGACAGGCGTTTCCGAGCCGAGAATGAGCGATGCGGCAGCCGGGCAGCTGAGTGAGAGGGAGACTTCGCGTGTCTGGCCGTATTCCTCGGTAAAGTGCGGGTGGCAGCGGCAGGTGGTGCAAAGTGCGGCTTCACCCAGCGCGCGCTGGATGCGGCACAGGCCGTCTTCTGTGAGCAGCGGGCAGTGACTATCCGTCAGGCGAAAGCGCGTCTGGCCGCCTTCGGTGACGAGCGCGGCGCGCACATCACGGCCAAGCGCCCCGCCGAGCGCGCGGTAACGCGCGAGGGTAGCGGGATCCAGAATGATCTGCCAGTCCTTGCAGCACGTATCCGGACAGTTGCCCGCCAGACAGCGAAACTGCGGCAGATAATCGGGGTAGATTCGTTTCATGTGGCAACGCCTCTTTTCCTGCACAGCATACCATGTATCATGCAATTTCGTCAATGCTCACAGGCGAATCTTCTATTGATATTATGTAAATGATGTGTTATACTGGCTGGGCAAAAACAAGTATTTCGACAAAAGAGGATATTCATGAAAAAACTGAAACGAACCTACCGCCGCTGCGCGCTTGTGGTACTGGCGGTGCTTGTGATACTGATGGTTGTGGGCTCTTTTTTGGATCTGCAGATCTCAAAGCTGCTCTATCCCGGCCATGAGAGCAGTCTCGGCCAGTTCTTTGCCGCATTTGGCGAGCTGCCCGCTTTTTTGTGTTTTACGTGCGCGGGCGTTCTGCTGTTTCTCATCCGCGGGAGGCTGCGGCGTGACTGGGACGTGCTGTTTCTGATTACCTCTGCGTTGCTTGTGGCATTTGGCCTTGTGATGAATATCCGCGAGGCATGTGACAATGTTCCGGCGCTTCCGGCGTGGGTGGCAATTCTGGTGACGGTGTTTGCCGCCGCCGTGGCAGGCGCGGGCGTGGTCTTGCTCACGCGCCAGTGCCCGGCCAAGACGGTGCTGCGGTTTTTACTTACGCTGGTGTTCGTGTCGTTCGTGACGATGGTGCTTATCAACGTCATCAAGGTCCCCTGGTCCAGAGCGCGGATGCGCCTGCTTGTATCGACCGGAAACGACACCTATTTCATGCCGTGGTGGCAGCTTGGCGGCGCGCTCAGGCAGCGGCTTGTGGGCGAGGGCATTTCGCCCGACGAGTTCCGCTCGTTCCCGTCTGGCCACACGGCCTGCGCGGCCTGTGCGATGCTGGCAATTCTGCTGCCGACGCTCAAAAAGCAGTGGCACGACAAAGAGCGCGTGTGCCTCATTGTGGGTGCGTTGTGGACGCTGCTCGTGGCTGTCTCGCGCATCTGGATGGGCGCGCATTATCTGACAGACGTGACAATGGCGTGCCTGATCGTGCTCGGCGTGAGCGTGCTGGGCATCTACCTGTTCTACTTCAATCAGAAGCTGTTCCGTAAGATCTGGGCGCTGCTGGCCGAGCCTGCGAAGGCAAGGCAGGAAACAATGTAAAAAAACCCGCCGGCAGGCGGGTTTTTATATGCCTTCAGGATTATGCCAGCGCGGTCTGCCTCGCGGAGATGCCGGAGGCCATGATTTTACGTGTTTGCTCGCCGATCTCAGGCGTCTTCTCCGCGCAGAAATCGTCGGGCTGCAGAACGTCGATCACGTCGAGGTAGACGTCGGTGCGGCGGCGGAACATGTTTTTCTTGATCGCCCCGGAGTTGGTCAGCGCGCAGACCACGATGGGAACCTGCGCCTTCTGAGCGATCTTGAACGCGCCGTTGCGGAACGGCAGCAGCATTTCGCCCGTGCGGTTGGTGCCGCCCTCGGGGAAGACGGCGATGGAGGCCTTATTCTGCTTGAGCAGCTCGATGGCCTTCAGGATGGTCTTGAGCGCTTCGCGGTCATTGTCGCGGTCGATCGGCAGGCAGAGCACCTGATGCATGACCTGAGAGACGACGGGAATTTTGAACGCCTCTTTTTTCGCGATGAACGCCAGATCTGCCCAGGGCATCGCGTAATAGAAAATCAGCGGGTCAATGAAGAGGCGGTGGTTGCAGACCAGCATGAACCGGCTGCCGCGCGGCACCTTGTCAAGGCCGGAGGTATGCACATGTACGCCCGCGAACGTCAGCGTTACGACGCTGAACTGATTGAGCAGAAACCGGAAGTAGCTGCTGGGCTTATCCTGCTTTTTGCGCATATCGACAAACAGTGTCGAGATGTACACCACCAGCAGAAACAGCAGCACCAGCGCCAGAAAACAGCCCACCGCAATCAGCGGCACGCGCCAGAGCAGATGCCAGGTTTTGAGATAGCCGGTAAAATACAGGATTGAAAATGAGGAGATGATGCTCAATACAGAATAGACGTATAGCATGATGCACCTGCCAAATCGTAATCATAAAATCTTAAGTATTATAGCGCATTTTTTTAAGAATTGTGCGCCGGGGGGGAAGTATTCACAAAAAATTCATAATCGCGTTAAGCAAATCTTAAGCGCCAGGCAAATTGTTCCTTAACCGGAAATGTCGTATGCTGTAAATACGGCGCGGACGTGCCGCAATTTGAGAGCTTGGAGGAGCATATGCAACAGCTTGAGATTTTGAACGCCGTCAGCCGGGTGCTGTTTGTGCTGCTGGGCGCGTGCTTTTTGTATCAGATTGTGTATCTGTTTGTGCCGTTCCTTGCAAAAAAACGGCCGCAGCAGCCTAAGAAGCACAACCGCTACGCGATCCTGATCGCAGCCAGAAATGAGGAAGCCGTTTTGCCGTATCTGCTTGACAGTATCCGCGAACAGGATTATCCGCATGCGCTTGTCACGACGTATGTTGTGGCCGACAACTGCACCGACCGCACGGCGGACGTGGCCGCGGCCAAGGGCGCGATCGTCTACCGGCGCTTTGATACCGGGCACGTGGGCAAGGGCTATGCGCTGGACTATCTGCTGCAGCGCATTGAGGCCGCGGGGGCGCTGACACAGTATGACGCGTTTTTGGTGTTCGACGCTGACAATCTGCTTTGCCCGGACTATATCACGAAGATCAACCGGGTCTGCAGCAACGGCTACGACGCGTTCTGCGGCTTCCGCAACTCGAAAAACTACGCAAAAAACTGGATCTCCGCGGGCTCTGCCCTGTGGTATTTGCATGATTCGGCGCATCTGAACGCGTCCAGAATGGCGCTTGGCGCCATGTGCGCCGTGACGGGCACGGGCTTTGGCTTTACACGCGAGCTGCTTTCTTGCTGCGGCGGATGGAAGTTCTTTACCCTGACCGAGGACATTGAATTCAACAGCTTCTGCGCGGCAAACGGCGTGAAAATCGGTTTCGCCGAGGATGCGATGGTCTATGACGAGCAGCCAGAGTCGCTCCGGCAGTCGTGGCGGCAGCGCGAGCGCTGGGTGCAGGGCGGCGTGCAGGTGTCGCTGCGCTACGGCACGCGGCTTGCGCGGGGACTTGGCAGTAAAAAAACTGCGTGGGCCTGTTTTGAAACGCTGACGCTCGGCCTGTGGGGCGCGCTGCTGGGCGTTTTCTCCTTTGGCGTGTCGGCGGCATGGCTGCTGCTGTCGAACGGCCTGCAGGGCACGCTGCCGGTGCTGGCGCTCTCACTTGTGCAGTCGTACGCGTCAATGTTCGCCGTGGGGCTTCTGACGACGCTGGTATGCTGGAAGAAAATCGGCGCGACGGCGGCGCAAAAAATTGGCTACTGCTTTACCTTTCCGCTGTTTTTATATACTTACGTGCCCATCGCGCTCTGCGCGCTGGTCAAAAAACGGCAGTGGAAGCCGATCGAGCACCGCGTGGCGGTCAGCGTGGGTGCGATGCAGCGCCCGGCATAAGGGAAGAATGAAAAGCAGCGGAGCACGGCTCCGCTGCTTTTTTGGCATGAAGGTATCATGAAATTTCGGGCAGGGTCTTCCAAAAAACGGTCAATGGCGTATAATGAGAATTGACCGGAGCGGTCTACGGAGGGCTAAAGATGAATGAGAAGTTCTTTTCGCTGCCGAAACAGAAGCAGCAGGCCATTATCAACGCAGGTTTTCGCGTGTTCTCGCAAAACTCCTATCAGAAAAGTCCCATGCGTGAGATCGCGGAAGCGGCCGGTATCAGCAAGGCGCTGCTGTTTCACTATTTCCGCAACAAAAAAGAGCTGCATCTGTTCCTCTGGGACACCTGCGCAAAGATCACGACCCGCTATATGACTGAGTATGGCTGCTACGAGCAGGCAGATCTGTTTGAAATGATGTACCGCGGCCTGCGCGCCAAGGCACAGATCATGCGCCGTTACCCGGATATTGGAGCGTTCGTCGTAAAGGCGTATTATTCTGAGGACTCAGAGGTAAAGCCCGATATTCTCAGAAGCTATGAGAGCTACAAGCGGCAAAAGGTCGACAGCGTGCTTGCCTCGCTCGATCCTGCGCAGTTTCAGCCCGGACTTGATTTGCGGCTCATGTACCAGCAGATGTTTCTGGCCTCAGAGGGATATCTGTGGCAGATGGTGCAGCAGGGGGATGTCGACGTGGAAAAAATGGAACGGGATTTCAGTGAGATGCTCGAATTCTGGAAATGCCTGTTCTTAAGAAAAGAGGGAAATGATGAAAGCGATTGAAATAAACGGACTGAGCAAGTTCTATGGAAAGGCCAGAGGCATCATAGAGCTCGATCTCAGCGTGGATGAGGGTGAGTTCTTCGGCTTTATCGGTCCAAACGGTGCGGGCAAGAGCACAACGATACGCACGCTGCTGGGGCTGATCCACAAGTCGTCGGGCAGTGCGAAGCTGCTGGGAATGGATATCTCTGAGAAGCCGGAAAAGCTGTTGAAGGACGTGGGGTATCTGCCGTCGGAGGCCGTGTTCTATCCCGGCATGCGCGTGAAGGACGTAATCCGCTTCTCGGCCGAGCTGCGCGGAAAAAACTGCGCGCAGGAGGCGGCAAGGCTCTGCGAGCGGCTGGAGCTCGACACGGGGAAAAAGGTGGAGGAGCTCTCGTTCGGCAACCGGAAAAAGCTCGCCATCGTCTGCGCGCTGCAGCACGCGCCGCGCCTGTGCGTGCTCGATGAGCCGACGAGCGGACTCGACCCGCTTATGCAGCGTGCGTTCTTTGATATTCTCAAAGAGCGTAACGAAGCAGGCGCGACCATCTTCATCTCCTCGCACGTTCTCTCGGAGGTGCAGCGCAACTGTACCCGCGCTGCCATCATCCGCAGCGGCCGCATCATCGCCTGTGACAGCGTGGAAGCGCTGGCAAAGACGAACGCCAGGCGCGTGCACATTCAGGGCGCGGCGGACGTGTCGGCGCTGGAGGGCGTGCGCGGTCTTCAGACAGAGGGCGGCAGCGTGAGCTTTTTGTACGGCGGCGACTGCAATCTCCTGCTGCGTGCGCTTGCCCGACAGAAAATCGAGGACATCACGATCTCGGAGCCGGATCTGGAGGAAATATTCCTGCACTACTATCAGGAAGGGGGCGCGCAGGCATGACGCTTTTCAAACATGAGCTGCGGCGGGGGAGAACGGCGCTGATCGTCTGGACGGCGGCCATTGCGTTCCTCTTTGCCATCTGCATCTTCATTTTCCCGGATATGAAATCGCAGACGGAGGGACTGAACGAGGTATTTGCGTCCATGGGCGGCTTCACGGCTGCGTTCGGTATGGATCAGGTGAATTTCGGCACGCTTACGGGTTTCTATGCCATTGAGTGCGGCAATATTCTGGGCCTCGGTGGTGCGTTCTATGCGGCGCTGTGCGCTGTGGGCGCACTCAGCAAGGAGGAAAAGGAGAAAACAGCGGAATTTTTACTGATGCATCCCATTTCCCGCTCACGCATCGTGACGGACAAGCTGCTGGCGGTGTTGGCGCAGATCGTGCTGCTGAACGCGGCGGTATACGCGCTGTCCGTCGGCTCGATTGCGTGCATCGGCGAAGCAGTGCCGTGGAAAGAGGTTTCGCTTCTGCATCTGGCGTATCTTATCTTGCAGCTGGAACTGGCCGGCATCTGCTTCGGCATGAGCGCATGTTTGCGGCGCGGCGGGCTTGGCGCGGGGCTCGGTCTTGCGGCGGTGATGTATTTTCTCAATATTATTGCCAATCTTTCTGAACTGGCGGAGTTTTTGCGCTATATCACACCCTTCGCCTACGCAGACGGTGCGGACATTGTGACAAATTGTTCGCTCAATGCGGTTCTGGTCGCGCTGGGCATCGCCTACGGCATAATCGGCGTCGGGCTGGCGTACTGGAAGTATTGCAGAAAAGATATTATGTAAACGATACCCCCGCTGCCGGATTTCCGGCAACGGGGGTATCAGGTTATTCTGCCGTCTCAGCTATCAGCCGCTGCAGCGCGTTCGTTTTCGGGTCATACCACTTCAATGTCCTTGATGTTGACTTCATTGCCGGTGACGAGATACGTGCGCTGGCTGCCGCAGTGCGGGCATTGCTTGCCGTAGGCAGTTGTCTTGTAGGTCTGCTTGCAGTCCTGACAGTAGGAGATGCCCTCCAAGATGACCATCTCCAGCTGGGCTTGCTGCAGATACTTCGTCTTCTTCTTTGCCCAGTCGAAACAGTCGGTGAAAAGCGCGGGCACCACGGAAGAAACTTCACCCACCTCCATGTGCAGCTTCAGCACCTTCCTGACGTCGCTCTGCGCCGCCACCTTCTCCACCTGCTCAATCACCTGCATGACGATTCCAAGCTCGTGCATCGCGTTACTTTCTTTCTGCCTTCCTGGCCAGCTTGTAGGCGCGGCGCTTTTTGGCCATCTGCTTCGCTTCCGGGCTGCCGCTGTTCAGAACGATTTTGACAGCGCGTTTTGCGGCGTAGGCCATCAGGCCCGTGACCTTCTTTTCTGCCGGGCGCATATTTGTGCACTCGGGATGGTCGCGCACAAGATGGATGGCATCAAATTTGCAGCGGGTGGTGCAGATGCCGCAGCCGATGCACTTGTTGGGGTCGACGTACGACGCGCCGCAGCTCAGGCAGCGGGCGGTCTCGATCTTGATCTGCTCCTCGGTCAAGGTGCCGTGCGTGTCCGCGAAGGCGTCCTCCTGCGCGCCTGCAGGCTGCGCGGCAGGCTCCTGCCGTCCGGCGTGGTCGTAGGAGGGATAGGTGAGATCTTCCTTGTTCAGCGGGATGTACTGCCGGCGGTCTCTGCCGATGGTCATGGACGCCTTGGGCCGCACATGGCGGTGCAGACTCTCTGCTGCCTCGTGACCGGCAGCAATGGCGTCGATTACAAAGCGCGGGCCGGTATATACGTCGCCGCCGACAAAAATGTCCTCGTCCGCGGTCTGGTAGGTGAACTTGTCTGCCACGGGATAGTTGCCGTGCCAGAACTCGACTTTTGTTCCCTTGAGCAGCTCGCCCCATTCGATGCACTGGCCAATGGCAAAGACGATCTTGTCCGCCCTGACCTCTGTCGTCTCGTTTTCATCGTACACGGGAGCGAAGCGCCCGGTTTCAGGGTCGATGGTGCGCAGGCACTTTTTAAAGATGATGCCGGTCACTTCGCCGCGATCATTCACCGTTACCTCTCTCGGGCCCCAGGAGGGATGGATCTGAATACCGTCTGCCTCAGCCTCCTGAATTTCAGATACGCTGGCGGGCATGGTCTGCCGGTCCTCCAGACAGAACATGCTGACGGATTTTGCGCCAAGACGCCGCGCGTTCTGCGCGCAGTCGATGGCTACGTTGCCGCCGCCGACGACAACTACGTCGCCCGTGAACGGCTCGCGCGTTTCAAATGCGCCGCGCAGATAGCTGACGGCGATATCGGTTCCAGCAGCGGTGTCATTGGCGACGCCGGGGCGCTTGCCGCCCTGACAGCCAATGGCAATATAGAATGCCTTGTAGCCCTGCTCTTTGAGCTGCGCAATGGTGACGTCTTTGCCGACCTCCACGCCGCAGCGGATCTCTGCGCCCAGCTTTCGGATGACGTCGATCTCGGCGTCAATCACGTCCTTTTCCAGCTTGTAGCTGGGAATGCCGTAGGTCATCATGCCGCCGGGGCGGGGGTTCTTTTCAAATACGGTGGGGCGGTAGCCCATGGTGGCAAGATAATATGCCGCGCTCAGGCCTGCTGGGCCGGCGCCGATGATGGCGATCTTCTCCGAAAATTCGCCGTGGACAGAGGGGACAATCTTCTCGGGAATATAGCGGTTCTGTTCGCTCCGCTCCAGATCGGCCACGAATTTCTTCACCGCGTCGATGGAGACCGGCTGGTCGATGCTGCCTCTGGTGCAGGCGTCTTCGCAGCGCTTGTTGCAAATGCGGCCGCAGACGGCAGGGAAGGGGTTTTCCGTCTTGATCATGGCGAGCGATTCGCGGTATTTGCCGTCTCTTGCCAGTTTGAGATATGCCTGCACGGGCACATGCGCAGGACAGGCCGCCTTACACGGCGCGCTGCCGGTCTCATATGTATTGCGCATTCTGGCGGTGTCGCGGTAGTCCTCGTCCCATGCATACTCGCCCCAGAGAAGCTTGTCGGGCAGCGGCGCGTGCGGGTAGGTCATGGCGCTGCCGTCTTTTTTGCACAGCTTCTGGCCCAGCTTCACCGCGCCCGCAGGACAGGTCTCGACGCACTTGCCGCAGGCAACGCATTTGTCCTTTTCCACCTTGGCGGTATACGCGCTGCGCGAGAGGTTCGGCGTGTTGAACAGAAGCGATGTGCGCAGGGCGTTGCAGATCTTCACGTCGCAGTTGCAGATATCGAAGATCTTGTTCTCGCCGTCGATGTTGGTGATCTGGTGGACAAAGCCGTTCTTTTCCGCCAGCTCCAGAATCTCCAGTGCGCGTTCTTTTGTGATGTAGTGGGCGCGGCCGGTCTCCACGGTGTAGTCGGCCATGTCGCCAAGCTGGATGCACCAGTCGTCCACATCGTCGGCACAGCCGTCGCCTGTGACTGCGCGCGAGGCGCGGCACGAGCAGATGCCGGCGGAGATATGACCCTCGTATTTTTTGAGCCAGTAGGAGATATGCTCCAGGTCGACAGACTGGTTTTCTGAATCAATGGCCTTTTCCACAGGGATGACGTGCATGCCGATGCCGTCGCCGCCGGGCGGCACCATCTGCGTGACGCCGGCAAGCGGGATGAATGTCATGCGCTCAAAGAAGGACGCCACGGCCGGATTTTTCTCAATCCGGTCGACCGTGGAGTTGAAGAGCTCCGCCGAGCCGGGTACAAAGAAGGGAAGCCGGTAGCGCTTGATGCGGGGCTTGTCCTTCAGCTCGCCGTCGTGGTCATAGTTGTCGCCGTAGTCATATTCCAGAATACCGACCCGGGCCATTTCCTCCAGAAGCTCGCGCAGCCGCGCCGGCTCATATTCCGGGTTCATCTTCAGAAGCTGCTCAAAGGTATAGAATTTGCGCAGCTTCATTTTATTGCCGATCTCGCACATCTCGGGCGTCAACACCTCGCGCAGGCCCCAGTATTCAGGGTCATCAGAGGTCACGCCCGTGATCTTGTGGGCGACGGCGTCGGTAATTTTCCGGCCCAGCTTCAGATATCGCTTATCGGGGTTCTCTTCTCCCTGGTATTTGCTTATCACTTTGTCACTTTGTTTCGGCATTCCTTCTCCTCCTTTATTTTCTCGGCCGCCTGCATGAGATACGCCGCAGCCCTCTGGATATTTTCGCCGGTTTTTGCAGAAATGGGGATGATCTCGGCATCGGGATTCCGGAAGCGGATGTTTTCCGCGCACCGCTGCAGGCTGAAATTGAAATACTGCATGGTATCGATCTTATTGATCAGAACAAGGCCGCATTTTTCGTAGATCAGCGGGTATTTTAGCGGCTTGTCGTCCCCCTCCGGTACGGAAAGAATGGTCATATTCAGCAGCGCGCCGGTGTCGTATTCCGCCGGGCAGACCAGATTTCCCACGTTTTCCAAAAAAACGATATCAAGCCCATCAAGACCAAGCGCGCGCAGCCCCTGCCAGGTCATTGCTGCGTCGAGATGGCACATTCCACCGGTGTGAAGCTGAACGGCGCTGCAGCCCGTTTCTCTGGCGACGCGCAGCGCGTCCACGTCGGAATCGATATCCGCTTCCATGACTCCGATACGGCAATGCCTGCTGAGCGCGCGGATGAGGGCGATGAGCGTCGAGGTCTTGCCGGCACCGGGCGAGGACATGACGTTCACAAGCAATACGCCGCGTTCGCGCAGAAATTCGCGCAGGCAGGCGGCTTCGCGGTCATTGTCCTCGAAGACGCTTTTTGACAGTTGAATCGTTCTGACTTTCTCCAAAGTTTTCCTCCTGATGGGCCTGTCCTGCAGGGCCTGCGAGAGCACAAGGCCCTGCAGGAATGTGAATTATGCGAAAAATCTCCGCACGAGGTCGCGGCTGTATTCCACCGTCTCTTCCATGTCGCCGAAGGACATGACCTCGCCTGCGTAGAACGTATTGTCCTTGCCCTGCATCGCCTCGACCTTTTCATACCAGCCGTCGGCATAGTCCTTGCAGGATACGTGCGGGAAGTAATACCAGTCGTCGATCCGCTCCACCGTTTCAACCTTCTTGCCACACAGCTCCATGTCCTTGAGCGTGGTGTCCCGGGCGAGCTCGAAGGGAACGTCCTCCATGCCCTCATGGTTGCGAAGCGTAAAGGTCACGAGCGGCTGATCGCCGGCGTCGGGCCAGCGGTGATAGAACACCATCAGATGGCCGCGGGTCTCGTTGGTCATGTTCTCAAAGAAATAGTAGGAGATGTCGGGACAGTTGCCTTCTTCGGTCCGCACGGCCATGGTGAAGTATTCTTTGTGCTGGATCTTGGAGAAGAGCTCTTTTTCTTCCTCACGCGGATCGCCGTAATTCAAAAACAGCTCCAGCGGCGTGCAGACGATAAGCTTATCGAACACTTCCACGCTGCCGTTCACCGTGACATAGACCTTGTCATCCTTGCGCGTAATGCCCGTCACCTCGCTGTTGAGCTGCGCCGGATGCTTCAGATGGCGGTTCACGCCCTCCCAGATGGACTGCGTGCCGTTTTTCCACGTCCAGAGCTTGCCGGTGGACAGAAACTGCCTGACGGTGAAGGAGTCGAGATATTTGACCACATAGGCTGCGGGAATCTCGTCAAAGTAGCCGTAGCCGAAGGAGGTGAACGGACCCTTCCAGACCAGCGTTGCGTCCTCGCACTTGTTGCGCTTCAAGAATTCGGAGAAGGGCATGGAGAGCTCTTTCAGGTTGGGGTTTTCGCCTTCAATGTGCTGCAGCTTCATTTTTGGCGAAGGGCAGGGGCCCTCATACCGGCCCTGGGAAACGCCGCGGTGGCCGTTGACGTCATAGCCCTTGTACTTGGTCTCAAGAAGATGGGAGAGCTTTTTCATCTTGATGAACTTTTTCAGAAGTTCCAGCTTGGAGGATTCCTGCGGCGTGCCGTCGACCTTCATGAACCGGCGGCCCATCGCGGGTCCGTCAAGGTGGGTGGTTCCGCCAAACTGCTCACACTCGGCCACGGCGAAATACGTCTCGCAGCCCATGACCGCGCCCATTTCAATGGTGCGGTCTTCCCACTGGCCGTGCGCGTTTTTGACCTTCATCATGGGCGAAAACGCCTTGCCGCCCACACGGCCGCTCCTTTCATAGATGACATAGTTTTCGTATCCGGCCTTTTCCAGATACATCGCCGCGCTGGTACCGGCGGGGCCGGCGCCAATGATACAGATTCTTGCGTTCTTATCCATCGTTCTCTTCCTCCTGCTTTATTTTTATGGTTGCCCGGACGCACTCGCGCAGACGCCTTTGATCCGGTCGGCCTCTGTGCGGATGTAGGTTTCCAACGCATCAATTCCCGCGCCTGTCAGCGATGAAGTAAAGAAGACGGGCACGCCGGGATTGCGTATGTGAATATTCTCCCGCGCCCGCTGCAGAGAAAAATCAAACGCGGGGGAGACGTCCGCCTTGGTGACGGCTACCGCAGAGGCGACCATAAACATCAGCGGGTACTTGAGCGGCTTGTCATCGCCCTCAGGAACGGACAAAAGCACGAGATTTTTTTCCGCGCCCGTGTCAAATTCTGCCGGACAGACGAGATTGCCGATGTTCTCCAGAACCACGATGTCCAGACCGTCCACGCCGAGCACATCAAGCGCTTCACGCGACATCTGGCAGGTGATGTGGCACGCCCCGGCGGTGTGCATCTGGATGGTCTTTACGCCGGTCTGACAGATGGTCTTCGCGTCGACGTCGGAATCAATATCGGCCTCGATCACGCCGATCCGGTAGTCGTGCTTGAGCCGCTCGATCAGGCTGAGAAGCAGGGACGTTTTGCCGCTGCCGGGGGAGGACATCACATTCAGATAAAAGACCCCTTTTTCGCGCAGCAACTGCCGGAGCGCGGCAGCCTGTGCGTTATTTCGGGAGGTGATATCCTCCTTGATCTCGACCGTGAGAAGCGCTTTTTCACTTGCCTGCCGGCTCTGACCGCACATAAGCCTCACACTCCGTTCGCATTGCAGATTCTTCGTATGTCTTCGACAGAATTCGACGGCTTTTCTTTATTAAATTATAGCAAATGTATAAACAAAATGCAACAGCTGCATACGTCCGAAAGGCGCAGGCAGAGAACGCCGGAGAATAGAAAAAGTCCTTCGGAAACGAGCGTTTCCGAAGGACTTTTGGAGCTGGTAATGTGACTCGAACACACGACCTGCTGATTACGAATCAGCTGCTCTACCGGCTGAGCTATACCAGCA
>SFHJ01000035.1 GCA_004555655.1 Clostridiales bacterium | reverse complement strand
GCAAGTGTGCAGGCTGTCCGCTTCTGGCGGACAGCTCGTGCGCGCAGCAGGCCGCAGCCTGTTGTCGAAAAACTCCAAAGGAGTTTTTCGACAGCCTCAGGCAGGCTCGGATGAGCCTGCCTGTTTATGTAGTGGAGCGGAGAAATTGTCGGGAAAGTCCAACGGACTTTCCCGACAATAACGTATTACATATCAAACGGCTCCATGCCGAGAACCGGATGGCCGACCTCGGACAGGAATGCCAGCAGTTCTTCGGGATCGCCGCTGGCGCAGGTGGTCTCATCGGCGACCATGTCGGCGAAGTTCTCCACGCCGTAGAGCTCGAGCGCGGTCTCGTTCAGCTTGTCGCGGATCTGCTCCTTGAGATCCTTCGGCAGCCAGACCAGACGGCCCACGCCGCCCTCGGCCTTCAGGAACTTCTTGGAGGCAATGTAGTGCTTGCCGTGGCCCATGAAGCCCGGGGTCTGCACGCCGCCGCCGGTCATGGAGGCCATCTCAGAGAAGGTCATGCCAAGCGGGGTCATGCCGGCATACTCGCGGCAGGTGATGACGACGCCCATCGAGCACGGCTCAATGCCGCAGATGCACTCGAAGCAGCCGCAGGAGGTCATCGGGTCCTCGAGCAGCGAGTACAGCGTGACGTGCTCCAGCGCGCCATGCGAATACTCGGCGACGGCCTCGTCGACGTCCTCATAGCGGCCGGTGCGCTCGTCGAGGCAGCGCTCCTTGGTGACGACCTGGCACGGGCCCTGCGGGTCGAGCTCGTTGGTCGCCTTCGCGTCGAGCCACGACACGGCGCCGCACAGGCCCAGACGCTCAGGGGTGACGATGCAGACATGGCTCGGCGAGAACGCCTGGCACATGATGCAGGAGTAGAACACGGGCACGGACTCGTCGGTCATGGTCTTCAGACGCTCGTCGCGCTTGTCGAAGACCTCGTTGGCGTGCTTACGAAGCTCGGCGTTGGCCTCGTCGCCGACGACGATGCGGACCTGGCACTTATCGACAACGGTATCGAACTCGGACTTGATTTTGGCGTACAGCACCTCGCCGATGTGCTTGAAGCGGAAGCCGGCATCGTAGTCGGCCTTGCTCACACGGATGCGGATCATATCGCGCTGGCCGGTGTGCATCACGCCCTCAACGCAGTTGAGGAACTGGTGGATCTTACGCTCGAAGACCGGCTCAAAGTCGGGCTGCATGTTCTTGCCGGCGACCTCGACGGTGTAGCTGAGGGAAATCTTGGAGCCGCAGGGGATCTCATCGAGCTCGGGACCGACAACCTCAATCTTGTGATCCTCGACCTCGGAGGCGTCCTTGGTGACGACCAGCTCAAAGCAGTCCTTGCGCGAGCCGTCGACCTCGACCTGCATGTCGCCCTTACGGATAATCTCGCCTTCAAACGCGGAGGAGAAGGAGACGGGGATGTCGATCTTGGTGATCTTCAGCTTGATGCCGCGTGCCTCGATGGAGGTGTCGATCCAATCCTTGGTGTCGTCGTAGATGATCAGAGACTTCGGGACGGCCCACATATCGTCATGGTCATTGGTGATGACCGGGAAGCCCAGCTTGATCGCGCCCGCGCCGCAGGCGACGGTAATGTCGTTGACCGGCTTATAGGCGTTGACAAACGCGTTGATGCGGTCGAAGGTGTAGCGGTGGAAGCCCTCAACGTCGCCCGGCTGGATGGCGCCGAAGATCATGGCCGCGCGCACGACCAGCGAGATGACATGGCCGACGGACCAGATCTCTTCGCCGACGGGGACGACACGGACGGGGAAGCCCATCGAAACGCCCATCTCAACGGCCTGCTCGATGATGCCGCCGATGAGGAAGACAAAGATGCCTCGGGACTGATAGCCCTTGATGGTCTCGACCGCCTCTTCCTTGGAAGGCGCCGGACCGATCATGACCACGAAGCCGGGGATATCGCCGGTAACCAGCGGAACGCCCAGTTCACGAACTTCCGCGTCGGTGAAGTGACCGTGGTAGTTGGTGCCCTCATAGGGCGCGTCGGTCTTGACGTACTTGCAGGCCTCGATCATTTCGGCGGCGATGGCGGTGCCGACGCCGGACTGGAAAATGGAGTGCGTGCGCGGCTCGCGCAGCATCATGGCTTTCACGTCGGCCAGAGCCGCCTGCAGCTCACCGGTGGTGGTGACCTTCTTGCCGATGTAGGCATAGATGCAGGCGAGGAAATACGCGGTGGAGGGCATGGTGAGCGGCGCGTCGGTACCGACCTCGGCGACGATTTTATTGACTTCCGATTCGGCCTTGGCGAACATTTCGTCAGAGCCGCGGAATACACGTTCAAATAATCCCATTTTTTGATTCATTCCTTTCAGATTCGTTCTTGCGCGTCGATGGTTGCCTTGATCGCGCGGATCTCATTCAGCGCCTCAAGGCTGCAGTCGTAGGGAGAAAGGCCTTTGCGGTCGGCGTCGATGACACCGGGATTGTAGCTGATAAAGCCCAGCAGATCCTCGTCCGGGATGCGGCTGCGGATAAATTCGCGGTCGGACTCGTCACGCACCTTGTTGGCAACCACGCGCACACGCGTGACGCCGATATCACGCGCAAGCTGCTTGATGCGCACATACGTCTGCACGCTTCTTGCGCCGGGCTCAATGACGACGATAAACTCATCCATCATGCTGGCCGTGCCGCGGCCGAGGTGCTCCAGTCCTGCCTCCATGTCCATGATGACCACGTCATCCTTGCGGAAGACGAGGCTGGAGAGGATTGCCTTGAGCATCACGTGCTCGGGACACACACAGCCGGAACCGCCCGTGTCGACCGTGCCCATGACGAGCAGCTTCACGCCGTTGATATTCTTGGCCAGCTTATCCGGCAGGTCGGACACCTGCGGATTGAGCTTATAGAAGCTGTTCTGATCGTTTGCGCCGGTGCGCTCTTTGGCGAGCGACTTCATTTTGGAAACGGGGACGATGGCGTTGACCTCTTCTTCGCTCAGGCCCAGCGCCAGACCGAGATTTGCATCCGGGTCGACATCGGCTGCCAGAACGGTGCGCCCCTCGTCGGCATACAGCCGCGCAAGTGTGGAGGCAAGCGTCGTTTTGCCAACGCCGCCTTTGCCGGTGATCGCTACTTTCATAAAAGACCTTCTTTGCAGGAAATCAGATGCCGAGCGCCTGACGCTTCGCTTCGATCGACTCGATCATGCGGTCACCCAGCTTTTCGATGTCGGTCTCGACGACGAAATGCGCCTCGACCCACTCTTTACAGCCAGTCTCGCCCTGCAGCAGCTCGGTGATCTGGCTCGAGCCCTTGGAATACGGGTCGACGCCCAGATACGTTTCAATGCCGGTCGCCACGACGTAGTTGCCGATGGAGACGGCCTTTTCGCTCATCCACTCGGGCGCGCAGCCGCACAGCGGGAGCTGGGAAATGTTGCAGCCCCAGTCATTGGCAAGATCAGAGGCCAGAATCATCATACGGGAGATATCCACGCACGAGCCCATGTGCAGAACGGGCGGAATGCCGACCAGCTCACACACGCGCTTGAGACCCTCGCCGCAGTACTCCTTGGCCGCGGGGTCCATGAGGCCGGCCTTGGCGGCAGCCTGCGCCGAGCAGCCGGAAACGACGACGATGATATCATTCTTGAGGAGCTTCTTCATCAGCTCAATGTGCGCGGTGTCGGGACGAACCTTGGGGTTGTTGCAGCCGACCATGGCTACAGCACCGCGCAGAACGCCCGCCTTGACGACGTCGGCCAGCGGCTTCAGCGTGCCGAATTCATCAACATGGGTATTGCAGACGCCGTCGAGCTCTTTCTTGATGGCCTCGACCGAGTAGCCCACGCGGGCCTTGGTCTTGAGGTTCGGGATATTGACAAGCTCGGGCTTGCGGTTTTTGAAGTTTTCGACCGCCATCTTCACAATCGCCTTGGCGTTCTCAGCCGCAGTGGCCTCGCTGAACTCAATGTAGTCGGAGTCGGGCATGCGGGCGATGGGGGAGGTGGTGACGAACTTGGTATGGAAGCACTTGCTGAGCGGGCCAAGCGCCGGGAAGATGCACTGCACGTCGACGACGATAGCTTCGCACGCGCCGGTGAGAACGACGTTCTCCTGCTGCAGGAAGTTGCCGGCCATGGGGATGCCCTGACGCATGGCGACTTCGTTGCCGGTGCAGCAGACGCCGGCAATGTTGATGCCCTTGGCGCCGACGGACTTGGCCAGCGCGATCATCTCGGGATCGTTGGCATAGAAAACGATCATCTCAGACAGCGACGGATCGTGGCCATGGACGATGATGTTGACCATATCCTTTTCCATGACGCCGATGTTGGCCTCGGTGTCAACGGGCTTCGGCGTGCCGAACAGCACGTCGGAGAACTCGGTGCCCATCATCGAGCCGCCCCAGCCGTCAGACAGACCCGCGCGCAGCGACTGCTTGATAAGCGCTTCGGGCAGAGACGAGCAGCCCATATGGGTCATATGCAGCGACTGAGAGACCTCGCGGTCGATCGCACGCGGCTCGATGCCGGCGTCATGCCACAGCTTCTGCGTGTGCTCGGGAGCGCGCTTCAAAAAGCGCTGCGTGCCGAACGGCTTGCCATATTCCAGAAGGCCGGTTTCCGCGACTTCATGCGCCAGATCATAGATGTCCTTGCCCTCGGTCTCAATACCCCATTCGCCTGCGATGCGCTTGAGCTTTTCGGGGTCCTTGACCTGATATGCGCCGCCCTCTTTCGTCTGATACAACGTGTGGCAGATCTGACGGCCGTGGTCGGAGTGCGTCGCGGCGCCGCCTGCGGTAAAGCGCAGATAGTTTCTGCCGACAATACCGTGCACGTCGCAACCGCAGATGCCGCGCGGAGACTTCGGGGTGATGCGGCACGGGCCCATGGAGCAAATACGGCAGCAGGTACCAGCTTCGCCGAAGCCGCAGTGCGGCGTCTGATTCTTGACACGCTGCTGCCAGGAGTCGGCGCCGACCTTCTTGCCGGTTTCAAGCAAGGCGTTCGTCGCTTCTTCCATCTGTTCAATTGTGATTAAGCGATCCCAATCCATCGATGATGTATCCTCCTAAAAATATGTTACTGGTCGTTGAGCGGCACTACAGTACGCGCGAGCACCGCTCGGGGAAAACGGGATGTAACTCGGCAGTAGCCAATGGCGCAGCCGCCGCCTGAAACCTGAAAAACGGCAAACTACACCTAATACAGCTTGTGCTTATTCTACCAAGCGGCAGGCGGAATGTCAACCGCGGCAGCGTGCAAAATATCGAAGCACGTAGAATCGAAGCGCGTAAAACTGTGAAAAAAGCCGAACCCCGGAGCGAGTCCGGGATTCGGCTGCGGAAATGATATTTATGTGGCGGTATGCACGTTGAGGTGCGGGTATGTCATCTCGATACCCGCGTCGTCGAACGCGCGTTTGCAGGCCTCGAGCACGTCATAGTACGTGTCCCAGAAGTCCTCGGGCTTTGTCCAGAAGCGCAGCGTATATTCAACTGCGCTGTCGGCGTATTTGCTCACACGCGCGAACACCGGCTCGTCCGGCAGCAGCTTCGGGTGCGCGGCCGCCTGCAGAAGCGCGGCCTTGACCGCCTCAACGGGCGCGTCGTAGCTGGCGGAGATATTGATCTCCACGCGACGCCTGCCGACGGCAGTGAAATTTGTGATCTCGTTCGAGGTGATCTGGCTGTTGGGAATGTGGATGCGCTGGTTATCCGGCGTGAGGATGATGGTATAAATGATGCCGGTCTGCTCGACGGTGCCGGATTTGCCCTTGACCTCGATAAAATCGCCGATCTTGAAGGGCTTGGCTGTGAGTATCATGATGGCGCTTGCCAGATTCGACAGAGAATCCTGAATCGACAGCGACACGGCAAGACCTGCCACACTCAGAATCGCCAGCAGGGAACTGGTGTTGATGCCGATCGCCTCGGCCAGCACGATGACGGCGATGAATACCAGCACGGCCTTGACGGCTGAGCGAATGGCTGTATGCAGGCGCTTGTCAAGCCGCGAGCGTTCAAGAATGCGGCTTGTCGCGCGCATCAGAAGCTTGACGAGCAGGCAGCAGACGAGAAACAGAACCAGCGTGTAGAGAATCTTTTCCAGCGTCAGATTTTCCGGCAGCATGTCGGCAACGCTCTGCATGTCGACCGCTGCGGCCAGAAGCGGATGCATCATGGGCAGCTCCTTCCATTTTTTTCAGAAAACGCTGCGCGCGGAGCGTTCCGCGCGCAGGTGGATATTATTCGGCAGTCTCTGCGCGCTCTGCACCGGAAGGCACGTCCTGCGGCGTCTCGCCGTCAGACAGGCGTTTTTTCGACGCGTTTACATAGGTCATCAGCTCATCGCCGGTGATGGTCTCCTTCTGCAGCAGGTACAGCGCGATCTCGTCAAGCAGCTCGCGGTTTTCCTGCAGGAGCTTCCTGGCCGCCTCGTAGCAGCCTGACAGCAGCTTCTGAATCTCCTCGTCAGCGGCCGAGGCCGTGGAGTCGGCGCAGTTCATCATTGTACTGCCGTCCAGATACGGGTTCGAGACGGAAGAGAGCGCCATGAGGCCAAACTTTTCACTCATGCCGTACTGCGTGACCATTTTGCGGGCAAGCTCAGTCGCGCGTTCGATGTCGTTCGAAGCGCCCGTGGTCTGGATGCCGAACACGGTCTGCTCGGCCGCGCGTCCGCCGAGCAGCGTCTGCAGCTCGACCAGCAGCTCCTCCTTGGAGCTCAGGAACTTTTCTTCCTCCGGCATCTGCATTGTGTAGCCCAGCGCGCCCGAGGTGTGCGGCACAATGGTGATCTTGGACACTGGCTGCGTGTGCTTCTGCAGCGCCGCAACCAGCGCGTGGCCGACCTCGTGGTAGGATACAATGCGCTTTTCCATGTCGGTCAGCACCGTGCCCTTTTTCTCGGTGCCGGCGATGACGACCTCAAAGGACGTCAGCAGATCCTGCTGGTTTACGGCCTTGCGGCCCATGCGCACGGCGCGCAGCGCCGCTTCATTGACAAGGTTGGCAAGGTCTGCGCCGACCGCGCCTGCCGTGGCCTGCGCGATCTTATGCAGGTCGACGTCCTCGGCCAGCTTGATGTTTTTCGTGTGCACGCGCAGCGTCTGATAGCGCCCGGCGAGGTTCGGCCGGTCGACGATGATGCGCCGGTCAAAGCGGCCCGCGCGCAGGAGCGCCTTGTCAAGGATCTCGGGCCGGTTGGTTGCGGCCAGAATGACCACGCCCTTGGAAGAATCAAAGCCGTCGATCTCGGCCAGCAGCTGGTTGAGCGTCTGCTCACGTTCGTCGTTGCCGCCGAACTTCGAGTCGCGTGTGCGGCCGATGGCATCAATCTCATCAATAAAGATGATGGCGGGCGCAACTTTATTGGCCTCCTGGAAGAGCGTGCGCACGCGGCTGGCGCCGACGCCGACGAACATTTCCACAAAGTCAGAGCCGGAGATCGAGAAGAACGGTACGTTCGCCTCACCGGCTACGGCCTTGGCCAGCAGCGTCTTGCCGGTACCGGGCGAGCCGACCAGCAGCGCGCCCTTGGGCAGCTTTGCGCCGATGGCGGTATATTTCTGCGGATTGTGCAGAAAATCTATGATCTCGACGAGCGACTCCTTGGCCTCGTCCTGACCGGCTACGTCGGCAAACGTGACGCCGGTGGACTTCTCCATATAGACCTTGGCCTTGTTCTCGCCAATGCCGCCAAGACCGCCCAAGCCACCGCCCATCCGCTTGGTCATGCTGCGCATAAGCAGGCTGAAAAGGCCGTACATGAGCGCCACCGGCAGCACCCACGAGACGATGAAAGTCACGATGGGGCTGGCCTCCTCGACAATCTCCGTGTCATAGTCCACGCCAAGCTGCGTCATGCGCTCGGTCAGCGGGGCAAGGTCGAGATTGGGGATCATGCCGGTATAATAGATATTCTGCTGGTTGGAGGGCTTGAGCGCTTCCTCCTTCGTAAGAATCAGAATGCGGTCGTTGGAGCTGAACTCGACAGATTCGACCTCACCCTTTTCCAGCATCGTCAGAAATTCCGAGTAGCTGATCTGATTGAAGCGGGAGTTGGAAATGGTGGAGTAAAGTGTATTGATGAGAAGCGTCGCCACCAGCGCGCAGATAACGAGAATGGCGATCGTACGCGCGTTGCGGCTGTTATTATTGTCATCGCCCTTCTGCGGCGGCCGGTTGTTCGGCTTCTGGTTCTTAGGGTCCTGATTCAAGGAATGCACCTTCTTTCTGCGCAAATGAAAAACGGCAAAGCCGTGGTTTTTCAGCGTGAACATCTTATCACAGGCGGTCTGCTTTTACAAGAATTACCGAGTGTACATCCGGTAAATTTTCTGTGAATTTACGCATGGTTCCGGGTTGTTTCCAAGGTCAATACCTGCTATAATGCAAAATGGTATAGAATAGACACGCTGCGTCTGTATGAAGCGGCGATATATGGAAATATACGGAAACTGGAGAATCAAAATGGATAACCGAAACAATTCCCGCCCGCTCCGCGCGCCGCGCGGCGGCGACCGGCGCAGAAACGAGCGCGCATCCGATGCCGCGCTGGCGGAAAACCTGCTCGAGGGCAGAAACGCGCTGACCGAGGCGCTTGCAAGCGGGCGGACGATCGATAAGGTGTTTGTGGCCGAGGGCGATACCGACCGGGCGCTGGCACGTCTTGCCGCCATGGCAAAGCAGGCGGGCGCGGTCGTCGTACCGACCGACCGCAGAAAGCTCGATCAGATGAGCGCCACGGGCGCGCATCAGGGCGTGATCGCGGTCGTGGCAGCGCACAGCTACGCCACCATCGACGATATTTTTGAAAAAGCTGCTGAAAGCGGCGAGCCGCCGCTCATCGTCATCTGTGACGAGCTGTCAGATCCGCACAATCTCGGCGCAATTATGCGCACGGCCGAATGCGCCGGCGCGCACGGCGTCATCATCCCCAAGCGCAGAAGCGTGGGGCTCACGGCTGTGGTCGGCAAGGCCTCGGCGGGCGCGATCGAGTATATGCCCGTGGCGCGCGTAGCCAATATCACCGCTGCCATTCAGGAGCTCAAATCGCGCGGCGTGTGGGTCTACGGCACGGCTGCCGGCGCAGACGCGCAGCTGTACAAAACCGATCTCACGGGGCCGAGCGCCATCGTGATCGGCAACGAGGGAGACGGCATGAGCCGCCTTGTGGCGGAAAACTGCGACCTCAAGCTCAGTATTCCCATGAAGGGCCGGATCTCATCCCTGAACGCTTCGGCTGCTGCGGCGATTTTGCTCTATGAGGCCCGCCGCCAGCGCGGATAACTGTGAAAAACAACCGGCAATCTGATCCGCGCCTGCCGGCGCGGAACGCTGCGGGGCAGCGGAATTGCCCCGACACTGTGAGGATACACAATGAAGGAAAAACCGCAGGAGCAGGAACAACAAGTTCATATCGATCCCGCTTCTGCGCAGCAGGAGCCGGAATACTCGCTTGAGGACATCATGAACGAGTTCGGCGGCTGGAGCAAGCGGGAAACGCCTGCCGAACCAGAAGCAGAGCCGCAGACTCCGGCGGAGCCGCCGCGCGTCTGGCCGCCTGAACAGCAGGCCGGGCCCGAACCGTCCGCGCAGCCGGGGCTCTCGGGCGATACCATCCGTTTCACGCCCGTCGCGCAGCCGGAACCCGAGGACCAGCCCGTCAAGATCTGGAGCTACAAGGGCGAGGCGGAACCCATCGCTCCGGAGCCGGACGACAGCGCGCAGCGCAAACGGGCGGCACGGACGCGCAGAAAAGCCGCCGCGCAGCAGCGCCGGCTTGAACGCTACCAGAAGCGCGAGCAGAAAAAGCTGCGCCGCCGCCAGGAGCAGCCCGACGTCATCTACGCCTCGGCGGAGGAGGCATATGCGGCCTACTGCAAGCGCTCGAGCATCCGGCTGCGTCTTATTTTGTCGCTGCTGGCCTGTCTCGGCACGGCTGCAATGCTGGTTTTTGCCAGCGTGCGGGTCGGCGGCATCGATCTCACGGCGCACGCGCGCGCGTTTTCTGCGGGGATGCTGGCGGCGATGCTGGCCGGCATGTGCCTGGCGTATGACGTGCTGCTTGCGGGCCTGCGGCAGTGGATGAGGCTCCGGCCGGAGAGCGAGGGGCTTCTGCTTCTGGCCGCGCTCGTCACGGCTGCGGATGCGTGCTTTGCCATTGCGGCCGGGCGCGTGCCGTTCTGCGCGGCAGTTTCGCTGGAGCTGACCGTCGCGCTCTGGGGGCGGCAGCTTTTGATGAACGCCAAGCGCAAGACGATGAAGGCCGTGTGCAGCATGCCATCGCCCGTGGCGGCAGTGCGCGAGGAGAAGGCGTGGCACGGCCGCGACTGTATTTTCCGCGCGCCGGGCGAACGCGACTCGTTTGCCGAGAAGCTGGAGATCCCCGACGCCACCAGGCGCGTGATGCGCGTCTATACGACGCTTCTTGCCGGGTTGACGCTGGCGGCGTCGCTGCTGACGACCTTTCAGAGCGGGCAGACGTTTTTATGGGCGTGGAGCGCAATGCTGCTGGCTGGATTCCCCACGGGCGTGCTCATTGCCTACGCGCGGCCGTTTGCTGCACTCTCCAAACGGCTCATCCGCGCCGGGTGCGCGCTGGCGGGCTGGTACGGCGCGAGAACGATGAGCGGTGAATGCGGCGTGGCCGTGGAGGATACCGACCTGTTCCCGACGCAGAATGTCACGCTCAACGGCATGAAAATCTACTCCGACCGCAGCGCCAGCCAGATCATCGGCTACGGCGCGGCCGTGGTGGCCAGCGCCGGAAGCGGTCTTGCGCCCTTGTTTGAGGAAATGATGCAGAGCCAGAACGGCCGGCACTACAGTGTCGACACCTTCCGCCGCTATGAGGGCGGAGGACTCGGCGCCGAGATCCGCGGTGACGTGATTCTGATGGGCTCGCTGGCGTTCATGAAGCTCATGAAGGTGCGCATGCCGGAAGGCACCAGACTCAAGCAGGCGGTATACCTGTCGATCAACTCCGAGCTTGCCGCCGTGTTTGCTCTGACCTATGCTCCGGCGGCCGCTGCGCGCAACAGCCTGCTTGCAGCGACGAGGACGAAGGGGCTTCTGCCGATTCTTGCCACGCGCGATTTCATGATTACGCCGCAGTTTGTCAAGCAGCGCTACAAAATCTCGCCCGACCGCATCGAATTTCCCACGGTTGAAGAGCGTGCAAGACTCTCCTCGCCGGAGGCGGCGAAGAGCGGCAAACAGGGCGCGCTCATGGTGCGCGGAGGTTTTTCCAGCTTTATCGCAGCCGTGGTGGGCGCGCGCTCGCTGCATGCGTCGGCGGTGGGCAGCATGGTGATCTCGCTTGTAGGCGGCGCGTTTGGCGCGCTGATGCTGTTTTTCCTGGCATTTATCGGTTCGGTGCAGGCCGCGTCTGCACTCAACGTATTTCTGCTGGCCGTTTTGTGGCTGCTGCCGAACCTGCTGATCACGGCTTTGACCGGCCGGACGTAGCGCTGTGCGCAAAATCAGCATAATTTGTTCGAAACTGACGAAGATTCTATTTGCATTCTGCCCGATATTCGTTTATAATGGGCATTAAGCGTCGGCTGAATTGTGTACTGCCGAGGGATGGGCGCGCTGCCCGTCTGTAGAAAGGAGATATTTTGACTATGGGCTATACTGCCAATGACATTCGCAACATCTGCCTGCTGGGCCATGGCGGCGACGGCAAATCCGCACTGTGCGAGAGCATGCTGTTTACGACCAAGGCGATTACGCGTCTGGGCAAACGTGCCGACGGCACGACGGTTTCCGACTTTGATGATGAGGAAAAGAAGAGACAGTACTCCATCTCTTCGTCCGTCATTCCTGTTGAATATAATAAGTGCAAGATCAATGTGATCGACAACCCCGGCTATTTCGACTTCGCCGGTGAGGTTGTGCAGTCTCTGCGCGTGGCTGACGCGGGCCTCATCTGCGTCACGGCCAAGAGCGGCATCGGTGTCGGCACCGAGAAGGGCTGGAAGTATCTGGCCAAGGCCAAGCTGCCCGCCATGTTCTATGTTTCCAAGCTCGATGAAGAGCATGCCAACTTCTTCGCCGTGCTCGATTCGCTGCGCAATACCTTCGGCGCATCCGTCATCCCGTTCACGTTCCCGATCCTCCACGGCGAGCAGGCCGTGGGCGTGGTCGATCTGATCGAGAAGAAGGCCTACGACGCTGCCGGCAAGCCCATCGCGCTGCCCGCCGACGCCGAGGAAAAGATTGAAGAGTACATGGCTGAGCTCAACGAGCAGGTCGCTGAGACCGACGAGGCGCTCATGGAGAAGTTCTTCATGGAAGAGCCGTTCACGCCTGAAGAGCTGCTCACCGGCATCAAGGCCGGCATCCGTGACCGCAGCGTCACGCCGGTGTTCTGCGGCTGTGCGATGACGGGTTTGGGCACCACAAACCTCATGGCCGACCTCGTCAAGTACGCCCCCAACCCGCTTGAGGGCCGTCCGATGACCAAGGTCGACGAAGAGGGCAAGGAGTCCGAGTTCAAGCTCGACCCCAAGGGCAGCCCCATGGTCTTCGTGTTCAACACCATGGCCGACCAGTACGGCAAGAACTCCTACTTCAAGGTTATCTCCGGCGACGTGGAAGACACCATGACGCTCGTGAACGTCCGCACCGGCGACTCTGAGAAGCTGGGCAACATGTTCTTCCCGCGCGGCAAGGACAACACCAAGACCAGCAAGATCTGCTGCGGCGACATCGGCGTGTTTACCAAGCTCGCCTCTGTCAAGACCGGCGACACGCTGGGCCTGGCCGATAAGACCGTCACCGTCAAGCCCATGAAGTACGACGAGCCCATGTACAAGATGGCCATTTACGCCAAGGTCAAGGGTACTGAGGACAAGATCGCTTCCGGCCTTGTCAAGCTGAACGAGGAGGACGCCTCCTTCACCTACGGCAACGACCCCGAGACCAAGGAGCTCATCATCGCCGGCGCAGGCGATATGCAGCTGTCCGTGCTCATGGCCAAGCTGCAGAGCAAGTATAAGGTCGAGGCGGTTCTCAAGCCCGCCAAGATCGCTTACCGCGAGACCATCAAGAAGAAGGTCGAGGTCCACGGCCGTCATAAGAAGCAGTCCGGCGGCCATGGCCAGTTCGGCGACGTCTATATCCGCTTCGAGCCGCAGTCCGAGTCCGAAGAGATGATCTTCGCCGATGAGACCGTCGGCGGCTGCGTGCCGAAGAACTTCATCCCGTCGGTTGAAAAGGGCCTGCGCAACTGCGTCGGCAAGGGTGTTCTGGCCGGTTACCCCGTTGTGTTCCTGAAGTCCACGCTGTACTTCGGTTCCTATCACCCCGTCGACTCGTCCGATATGGCGTTCCAGACCGCGGCCGGTATCGCGTACAAGGAAGGCCTGCCCACCGCCGGCCCGACCCTGCTCGAGCCGATCGGCGAGCTGAAGGTCCTCATCCCCGACGCCAACATGGGCGATATCATCGGCGATCTCAACAAGCGCCGCGGCCGTGTCATGGGTATGAACCCCGATCCCGAGAACCCCGGCTATCAGGTCGTTGAGGCCGAAGTTCCGTTCGGTGAGATGAGTTCTTACACCATCGACCTGCGCGCCATGACCCAGGGCAGAGGCAGCTACACGCTGAAGTTCGTCCGTTACGAGGAAGTGCCGCAGATGAATCAGGCCAAGATCATCGAAGAAGCCAAGAAGGACGCCGAGGAAGAATAAGTCTTATCACAGAAAAAGAGCCGCTTGCAGCGGCTCTTTTTTTGCGGCATTTTTCGCAAAACTGTAAACATTCTGTGACGTTTTTGACGGTTCGATTGACACAAATCAGAAAATCATGCATAATCTACTTATTTATTATGTGTATGTACAGAGGGCCGCGCGTGCGTGCGCGGGCGGCGGACGAAAAGGAGATACGGCGGATGAACCTGATAAAACTGAACGAATACATTGCGGAAAAAGAGGATGTGTGCCGCAGAAACGATGCCATCGCACCGGAACTCTATAATGCGTACGGCGTGAAGAAGGGACTGCGCGACGAAAACGGCAACGGCGTGCGAGCAGGCCTGACGAACATTTCAAAGATCGTCTCGTCAAAGATGGTGGACGGGCAGAAGACACCCTGCGACGGCGAGCTCTGGTACCGCGGCTACCGTGTGGAAAAGCTGATCGGTGATCTCGGCCCGGAGGAGGCGGGCTTTGAAAAGGTGGCGTATCTGCTTTTGATGGGCGAGCTGCCTGATGCGCAGCAGCTGCGCGGGTTTAAAAAGCTCATCGGCGGCTGCCGCACGCTTCCGACGAATTTCACGCGCGACGTCATCATGAAAGCGCCGAGCTATGACATCATGAACTCCATGACAAGAAGCGTTCTGACGCTCGCGTCGTATGACAAACGGGCCAACGACGCCTCTGTGGGCAACTCTTTGCGCCAGTGCATCCAGCTCATCAGCGAGTTCCCGCTGCTGGCCGTGTACGGCTATCATGCGTACAACTACTATGAGAAGCAGGACAGTATGATTATCCACCGCCCGAGCGCGAAGCTCTCGACGGCGGAAAACCTGCTCATGATGCTCCGGCCGGACAAGTCGTATACAAAGACCGAGGCGAAGGTGCTCGATACTGCGCTTATTCTGCACATGGAGCACGGCGGAGGCAATAACTCCACCTTTACCACGCGCGTGGTCACGTCATCGGGGTCGGATACGTATTCCACCATCGCAGCGGCCATGTCGTCGCTCAAAGGGCCCAAGCACGGCGGCGCGAACATCAAGGTGATGGAAATGATGGATGATATCCGCGCACATGTGTCGGATACCGCCGACCGCGACGAGCTGGCAGCGTATCTGACGAAGATCATCAACAAGGAGGCGTTCGACCGCAAGGGCCTGGTCTATGGTATGGGCCACGCGGTGTATTCGCTCTCCGACCCGCGCGAACGCGTGTTCCGGCGTTACGTGGAAACGCTGGCGGCGGAGAAGGGCCGCGAGAAGGATCTGCAGCTGTATCAGAACGTGGAGGAGCTGGCACCAAAGCTCATTGCGCAGCTGCGGCATATCTACAAGGGCGTGAGCCCGAATGTCGACTTCTACAGCGGCTTTGTCTACGACATGCTGGGCATTCCGCAGGAGCTGTATACGGCGATCTTCGCCGTTGCGCGTATTGTGGGCTGGAGCGCGCACCGCATCGAGGAGCTGGTCTGCATGGACAAGATCATCCGCCCTGCGTACATCAGCGTCATGGCCGAGAAAACCTGACAAAAAAGCCCCGCAGCTTCGCGCGAAGCTGCGGGGCCTTCGTATAGACGGTTACCAGTCGAAGTGGACGATGTGCACCGGCGTGCCGAATTCGGTGAGAATATCGATGAGATCCTGCGTTTTCATCCACACGGTCGCGGTATTTTCGTTCGGATGCAGGCCGAAGATGCCCGGCTCCTCAAGAAAATACTCGTCAAAGTAAAACTGCACCTTGTGCTCGGGGTCGTTGAGCAGCCCCATCGGCGTTACCGAGCCGGGCAGAAGTCCCATGCGCTCCATAAGATCGTCGGGCGAGCCGAAGCTGAGCGAACGCGTGCCGTAGGTATGGCGGAACTGCTTGAGGTCAATGTGCTTGGCCGCGTGCGTCGTGATGAGGTAGAAGTTGCGGCGCTTGTCGTCACGAAGGAACAGATTGATGCTGTCGGCCGAGGGGTAGGGCATGGGAACCTCGTGCGACTCGGCGGCGCTGAAGACGGCCTTGTGCTCCGTGACCTCGAACCAGACGCCCTTCTGGCGCAGAAATTCATAGACCTGCTGCTTGTTCATCATGATGTTGTAACTCCTTATGATATGTTGTGGGAAACAGCAAAAAAGGGCTGCGGCGGGCGCAGCCCCTTCTGCCGGTTATTTGCCGGAATCGTAGTCCGAAGCCGTATTCGTGCGCAGATGCGCGATGGCATCGGTCAGCGCCTGCTGCTTTTCGCCGAAGAGATTGCTGGTGATGGCGCTGCGTACCGGCAGCACCTGGAAACGGCCGGCCGCTTCCGCGCCACTGTCCATGATATACAGCGGCGTATAGCTGATGTTTGTGATCGTCGTGTCGCCCGTCTCGCCGTTTTTTGTGAACTCGAGGTTCAGTATGACCGATTCATCCGTATAGTCCTGTTTTTTGATCGCACAGAAATTGCCGAGGCTGTAGGCCACAAAGCAGGTCTTTTCCTCGCCGTCGACGGTGGTGACGTTGCGCGTTTCCATTTTACCTACGATGTGCGAATGCGAGCCCAAAATCACGTCCACGCCGTTTTCCAGCAGCAGCGTTGTGATCTGCGACTGGCCCTCATCCACGCTGGTGCTGTATTCCGAGCCCCAGTGCAGCATCGCCACGATCACGTCAGGGTTCAGCGCTTTTGCCGACTCCACGGACGCAACGATGGCCTTGCTGCTGATCTTGGAATAATCGGTGCTGTAGTCGGTGTAGAGAAGATCCACTGCGTACTCCGAGCCCTCGGGCAGCGTCAGGTTGTTCACGCCCTTGGTAAAGCCGATAAAGGCGATCTTCACGCCGTT
Source organism: Clostridiales bacterium (assembly GCA_004555655.1). Classification (GTDB taxonomy): domain Bacteria; phylum Bacillota; class Clostridia; order Oscillospirales; family Oscillospiraceae; genus CAG-170. The sequence goes on along the minus strand of SFHJ01000035.1, from coordinate 2,384 downwards.
CACGTTTTTCAGCAGCACCCCGCCGTTGGTGGTCTTGTCCTCAGCGCTGGCATAGGTGCCGACGTGGCTGAGCCCGGCGGTATCGAGATAGCGGAGCGTGCTTTCAAGGCCGGAGATGCCGTTCATGATACTGTAGGTGTTGGCTGTCTGCAGCACATCAAAGCCCAGCGTGCGCAGCGTATCGGCCAGCGTCTCGGGTGCGCGGAAGTCGGGGAAGCCGGAATACGGCTCGCCGCAGAAATTGAGCTCCAGATTGCCGACGGTAATATCGGCCGAGGCTGTCAGGCCTGAGACGGCCGAGAAGCAGCTGGTAAAATCGTAGCTGCCGTCTTCCTGCTTCGCGTCTTCAATCTGCTCGTCATACATCATGATATCGCCCACGGCCGCCAGCGTCACGACGGTATCCGGCTCAGTCTGCACGGTGGGCGTCTGCTCGGGCTCAACTTGCTGCGTCTGCTCGGGCTCTTCAGGCGTATCCGTCTTATCGCTGCGGCAGCCCTTGACGACCAGTACGATAATGAGTACCAGAATAATCAGCAGCACGCCCAATACGATGCGCTGCTGCATCTTGCGTTTGCGTTTTTGCTCCAGACGTTTCAGCCGCCTGGCTTCCAGAAGCTGTTCGTCCCGTTCATATTCCTGATCCTGATGTTCTGTATCCATGAACGAAGCCTCCTTTTCTGTATAGTTTTGTCTATTATACTATAATCATGCACGATTCACAACGATTTTTTTCAAAATCGGACGAAAGAACCGGCGCGAATCTTGGCGAACGGTGAAAAGTGTGGTATGATAGAGCGCAGAATCTGACAAAGGAGCTACAGATGAGACGAAAACGAACAAAACTCGCGCCGGCGCGGCTTGCCGCGGTGCTTGTCTGTGTGCTGCTCGCGGCCGCCGTGGTCTGGGGCGGGCTCAGCCTGCTGGCAAAGCTGACGCACTACGGCGAGAGCTCCACGATTGCTTCCGACGGGCCCGGCGAGGAGGAAACGCCCGGCCAGACGCAGATGCAGCCGTCCGATGCGCCGGAAGATGGCCTCATTCCGGGCCTCGCCGTCAACAGCTATGACGCGTCGAAATTTTATCAGCAGGACGGCCTTATTCGCTATTCCGGCGACACGCCCGCTCATGTGGGTGTCGATGTGTCCTCGCACCAACAGGACATCGACTGGCAGGCCGTTGCGGCCGCCGGGGTGGAGTTTGCCATGATCCGCGTTGGCTACCGCGGCTATACCGAGGGCGAGATCCAGCCGGACGCGTATTTTGAGCAGAATATCCGTCTCGCGCAGGAGGCAGGGCTCGACGTGGGCGTGTACTTTTTCTCGCAGGCGATCAACGCCGATGAGGCGCTGGAGGAGGCGCAGTTCGTCCTTGACGCGCTGGAGGGCCATTCGCTGCAGTATCCCGTCATCTTCGACTGGGAGGACATCGAGGCCGAGGCCCGGACCGACGGCATGGACAGCATCATCCTAAGCGGCTGCGCCTATGCATTCTGCAATGCGATTGAGCAGGCGGGCTACCGCGCCGGCATCTATTTCAACCAGCGGCAGGGGTATCAGGAATTTGACCTTCTGAAGCTGCAGGACTATATCTTCTGGCTGGCAGAATACAATCCCACGCCCACGTTCCTGTACGATTTTCAAATCTGGCAGTATGCCAATGACGGCCGGATAGACGGCATCAGCACCGACGTGGATCTGAATCTCAGCTTTTACGAACCGGTGAAGAACTGAATGGGGGAGAAGCAATGGAAAACCTGACCATCCGTCCGGCGGCGGAAACGGACGCACGGGCATTGATCGAATATCTGGACATGGTGGGTGCCGAGTCGGACAATCTGCTCTTCGGCGCGGGCGGCTGTGGCTTTGACGAGGCGCAGGAGGCACGCTTCATCGCCGCCATACGCTCCTCGCCCAACAGCTGCATGCTGCTGGGCCTTGACGCAGGCAAGATCGTCTCGGTCTGCACGCTGCAGGGCGGCTTCCGCCCGCGCATCGCGCACCGGGCGGAACTGGCCGTGAGCGTTCGCCGCTCGCACTGGCGCCGCGGCGTGGGCACGGCGATGCTCACCGCGCTGATCGCGCAGGCGAAGCGGGTGGGCCTGCGCGTTATTGAGCTGCAGGTGCGCACCGACAATGCACCGGCCATAGCGCTGTATGAAAAGATGGGCTTTGAGAAGATCGGCACGTTTGCGAAATTCATGTGCGTGGACGGCGTGTCTTATGACGCGTATCTTATGAATCTGTATCTGTAAACACACAGGCGGAGCATTGCTGCTCCGCCTGTGAGGCTGTCGAAAAACTCCTTTGGAGTTTTTCGACAACAGGCTGCGGCCTGCTGCGCGCACGAGCTGTCCGCCAGAAGCGGACAGCCTGCACACTTGC
>SFHJ01000034.1 GCA_004555655.1 Clostridiales bacterium | reverse complement strand
AATCAAAGAATAACTTTTTGAAAAAAATCGAACAATTTACATAGGAAACCCGCTGAAATCTTATGATTTCAGCGGGTTTCCTGGTCCGAGTGACTGGTTTCGAACCAGCGGCCTCGTGGTCCCAAACCACGCGCTCTACCATCTGAGCTACACCCGGTTATGAAATTGAAAGTCTAAGCTGTCTGTAGTCAACCATGTGGTCAAAGGCGGATTTTCGGGCGATTCCGGAAATTGCGGAAAACCCGCAGATGCCCGTGTGTCAAGGGGTTCGGGCGATTCGGCTCTGCTTGGTCGGATGGATGCTGATACGCTCCCAAATGTGGCGCCCTACCAACTGGGCTACACCCGGATATTTTGCTGTGGTCATTATAGCACGAAAATCGTGCGATGCAAAGATTTTTCTGTCTGTGGTCAATCCTGTGGTCAAAGCGGTTTTTCTGCCCGGTTTGCAAACCGGGTCAAATCCCGCAAACGACCGTGTTGCAAGGGGTTCCGGGCCTCCGTTTCTTAGGTCGTGGATGGTGCTGACTGCACTCCCAAAGCAGGCGCGCTACCAACTGCGCTACACCCGGGTAATTGGCATCTCTCCGGCTGGGCGGATTGCCGCTTCCGGTGCGCTGATGCGGCGCACCGGCCAGCATGCCTATTATATCGGACATGATGAAAAAAAGCAAGGAGAAAGTATGCTCTGTGCGCAGCATAAGATATGCTGGAGGCGATGGACATGCAGAAAGAAAAACGCGGCGGGAAAGACACATGCGCGCGCTGGCTGAGCGCGGTGTATCTGCTGCTGGCGCTGTTGGCGCTGGGACGCACGTGCGCGGTGTGCTATCCCGGCGCGGTGGAGACGGCGCGCATGTATTTGGGCGGGCGGACGGCGCAGGCCTTTTCCGCGCTGACTGACGCATTGGGAGATGGAGGAAGCGTAAGTGAGGCATTTTCCGCCGTCATAGGTCATGAAGGTCAGGATTGAGCCGGGCTTTGCGGCGTTTGTGCTGCTTTTGTACGCGCTGGCGGGCGAACTGGTCTGGCCGTTTTTTCTGGCGGCGGGACTGCATGAGCTGGCGCATCTGCTGGCGCTGTATGCGCTTGGCGGCAGGGCAGAGGCGGTAACGCTGCGCTTTGCCGATGCGCAGATTGCAACGGCGCCGGTGGGCTATGCGGCGGAAGTCGTCTGCGCATTGGCAGGCCCTGCGGCAAATTTTCTGTGCTTTGCACTCTGGCGTGCCCGCGCACCTGCTTTTGCGGCGATCAGCCTGCTTCTGAGCTGCTACAATCTGCTGCCGGTCTTGCCGCTGGACGGCGGGCGGGCTGTGTTCGCGGCGGTGTCGCTCGCGGCTTCACCCATCACGGCGCAGAAGCTCTGCACAAGGCTGAGTGCTGCTGCCTGCACGGCATTGACGCTCACGGCGGCATATGCGGCCATCTTTTGCGGCGCAGGCGTGTGGCCGCTGCTGGCGATGGGGACGCTTGCACTGCGGCTGGCGCGGATGGGGCGTGAGGAAAGAAAAACAGGTTGCTTTTCCGTCGCGGCGAGGGTAGAATAGACGCAATACAGACCGAATGAGGGAACACTATGACAGACAAGCTGCACAGGATTCTGCAGAACGTACAAAAGCCCGCGCGCTACACCGGCGGGGAATACAATCAGGTTGTGAAAGACAAAAAAGACGTCGACGTGCGCGTGGCGTTCTGCTTTCCGGATACGTACGAGATCGGCATGTCGAACATCGGCATGCGCATCTTGTATGGCGTGATGAACGAGATGCCGGACGTGTGGTGCGAGCGGGTGTTTGCGCCCTGGGGTGACATGGAGCAGGCTATGCGGGAAAACAATATCCCGCTCTACGCGCTCGAAAGCCACGACCCGGTAAAGGACTTTGACATGATCGCCTTTACGCTGGGCTATGAGATGAGCTACACGAACGTGCTCAATATGCTGCTGCTTTCCGGCCTGCCGCTTTTGGCCAGCGAGCGCGAGGGGCTTCATAATATCGTCTTTGCCGGAGGCGTGTGCACGGTCAATCCCGAGCCGTTGGCCGATTTTATCGACTTTTTCTCGCTGGGTGAGGGAGAAGAGAGCACAACGGAGATTCTCGAGTGCTACCGTGCGGCGAAACAGGCGGGGCTCAGCAAGCACGAATTTCTGCTGGCGGTATCGAAGATCGAGGGCGTGTATGTGCCGTCATTCTACGAGCACAGCTACAACCCCGACGGCACGCTCGCAGCCATCACGCCGCTTTTTGGCGCACCTGCGCGCGTGAAAAAGCGCGTGGTCGAGGACATGAATCATGCGTACTATCCCGACAGGACGATCGTGCCCTCAACTGAGATCGTGCATGACCGGTCGAATCTGGAGGTATTCCGCGGCTGCATCCGCGGCTGCCGGTTCTGTCAGGCGGGCTTCTGTTACCGCCCGGTGCGTGAAAAAAGCGCGGAGGTTCTGTATCGTCAGGCGGTCAGGTCGCTGGAGGACTCGGGCAACAGTGAGATTACGCTGGCGAGCCTTTCAACCTCTGACTACACGCAGCTGGAAACGCTTGCAAACGGACTCCTGGATTACTGCGCGCCGCGCAAGATCAATCTGTCGCTTCCGTCTTTACGCGCGGACAATTTCTCACGCGAGCTCATGATGAAGGTGCAGAAGGTGCGCAAAAGCGGCCTGACGTTTGCGCCGGAGGCAGGTACGCAGCGCCTGCGCGACGCGATCAACAAGAATGTGACGGAGCAGGAGATTCTCGATACCTGTGCCACGGCGTTCTCCGGCGGGTGGAACAGCGTGAAGCTGTATTTTATGCTGGGCCTGCCCACCGAGACGGACGAGGACGTGATCGGCATCGCGGAGCTGACGCACAAGATCATCAGAACGTGGCACGAGACGGCCAGCAGCAAAAAGCGCGGTCTCATGATCAATCTGGCCACGGCCTATTTTGTACCCAAGCCGTTCACGCCCTTCCAGTGGGAAAAGCAGATCACACCCGAGGAATATCTGCGGCGCGTGCACCTGCTGCAGGAGCACCTGCGCTCGCGCAATGTGGACTACCGATACCACGAGTCCGACCTCAGCCGGCTAGAGGCGGTGCTGGCAAGAGGCGATCGCCGTCTGGGTAAGGTGCTCAGGGAAGCTGTGAACCGCGGCGCGCGGCTGGACGGCTGGGATGAGTATTTCAGCGATCAAATCTGGCAGGACGCGTTCGCGTCCTGCGGAATCGACCCCGATTATTACACCGTGCGCGGCTTTGCTGACGATGAGGTTCTGCCGTGGCAGACGATTTCCGTCGGCGTGAGCGACGCGTTCTTCCGCCGGGAGCGGGAAAAGGCGTACCGGTCGCAGACTACGCCGGACTGCCGCAGCCAATGCGCCGGGTGCGGCGCGAGCGCACTTTGCAAAGGAGGCGTATGCCATGAACCGGCTTCTGTTTGAGAAAACGGGCGATGCGGTGTATCTGTCGCACCTTGATCTGATGCGCCTGTTCCAGCGCGCGTTCAAGCGCGCGGGCGTGATGGTCTGGCACACGCAGGGTTTCAGCCCGCGGGCATATGTGTCGATCGCGCTGCCGCTGTCTGTGGGCGTGCAGAGCCGGTGCGAACTGTTGGACTTCTCGGTAGAGGACGGAACGGTTGACATAACGACACTCCCGGAGCGCCTGAACGCCACGATGCCTGACGGCGTGCGCGTGTTGCGCGCGTATGAGAGCGAACGGAAGATCAAGTTTCTTTCACTGCTTGAGGCGAGAGTCACGTTGGAATACGACCGCGGCGTGCCAGACGGCGCGCAGCAGGCCATTGCGGAGCTGTTCAGCCGGCCGGAGCTGAAGATATGGAAGCGGACGAAGCGCGGCGAAGCGGAAGTTGACATAAAACCGATGCTGCGGCGCATGGAGCTGCGCAAGGCGTCTGCGCAGGAGCTGGAACTCAGCTGCCTCGTTTCGGCGCAGAACCCGGGGCTCAATCCGCAGCTGCTTGTGATGGCGATCGAGACAAGCATGCCGGAGCTGAAGCCTGACTTTGCGCGGATCGAACGCATCGAAGTATATGAAGAGGACGGAACGGTGTTCCGATAAAGAGACTGCCCCAAAACTCCGAAGGAGTTTTGGGGCGGTTTTCTGCGTGTCAGCTGTTTTCGGACGGCCCGGATTGTTCGTGGATCGGCGCGCCGGACTGCATAGCCGTGTGCTCGGCCAGTAGCGCCTCGTGCAGCTCAAGCGAGTTCCAGCCCTTGTTTTCCTCTGTCAGCACGGCTTTGAGCGGAACGGGCGGTAGTTTGGATGCGCGCAGCGCCTGCAGAAAGGCGGAGAGATGCGCATCGGAAAAGTGCGCCATGACGAGCATGAGCCCCGGGAAGTTTTCACCGTCGTACATCGTTTCAAATGCGCCGCACACGCCGCACAGCGAACCGATGGTATCAAGATACTCCCGTTTTTCCACCACGCGCACGTGCGCGCCATGTTTTATTGCGAGCATGCGCAGCTTCGACAGATGCTTGGCGGGGAAGTTGTAGCTTAAAATGAGAGGCTGCATGGTTACGCTCCTTCCGCCTGGCTGGGCTTTCGCAGAAAGCCCAGCCAGACCAGCATTGCCGCGATGACCCAGTAGTAGACCATCATATACGGCTCTTCAAAGATGTTCTCAAAGTAGCAGTGCACCAAAACGCCCACAAGCCCGGAGAAGAGTCCTGCGGCGAGCGCGTACGTCCGGTCAAGCCGTTTCTTTAACCGCACGCCCGTGCGGTAGAGCGCCCGGCAGCCGGTGTGCAGCATCCCCAGCAGCATCACAATGAACGCGCCGAGGCCCACATAGCCCATCTCGACAAGAATCTTGAGGTAGTAGTTATCGACATAGAAGTACTGCAGATGGTCGATGACCTGGTTTTGCATGGCGACTGCGCCGCCGAACATGCCAAGGCCCATTCCGAGCAGAGGATTGGCATTGTAGAGATTCTCCATTGCCAGTACCCAACGGCTGCCGCGGCCGCCGTTGGTATTGGCGGCAACAAAATCCTCGGTAAAGAGGAAGCCGATGCGCGTGCGCACAAACGGGATCAGTACCAGACACGCGCACCCGGCCAGCAGCAGCCAGAAGAGCCTGCGGTCGACAAGCAAAATGAACAGAACGATTGTCACGGCCATCGCCACCCACGCGCCGCGCGACATGGTAAACAGGCACGCAAAGCACATGATGACGGCGCACAGCCACGAAAGAACCTTCACACGCGTATCTTTTGTGTAATAGGCGAGGCCCACTGCCATTGGCACGAACAGCACCATGAAGTCACCCATGATGTTGGGGCTGCCGAAGATGGAGTATACGCGCGTGCGCACGGCCGTCTCGGCCTGCGCGACCCAGCTTTCGGGCATGGGAACGCCAACAATATACTGATAGATGCCGTGCAGCGAGATCCCCACAGCGAGGACCAGCAGCGTCAGATACAGCCGCATGAAATCCGAGCCGTCGCGGATGAGCCGCGTGACAAGGAAGAACCACAGAAGATACTGTGCTGTGGCGCGGAAGCCGGCGATCTGGATGGAATAGTACGGCGATATGACATTCATCAGCACGAAACCCGTGACAATGAACAGCGCGACCGGCAGATCGAGCGGATTGCAGCGCGCACCGAGCGGCGTTTCGCGGTCGAGCCGCTCCCAGATAAGCCAGACGAGGCAGAAAACGAGCAGCGCTTCATCCCACACGGAACGGATGACCGGGATCGAGAGCGCGTCGCGCAGGACGAAGTCGATGAGCACATACAGCCCCACGGCCACAAGCAAAAACGCGCGCATGCCGCCGGAAAACAGCCAGCCGAGCGTTTTGCTCTCCCGTCCACAGGAGAAGACGGCGGCGTAGACGCGATACAATAGACTCCCCCGTGCCCAGCGCTTCAGGCCATGCCGGGCGGCCAGCCATGCGTTCGTGCGTGCGGCCGCTTTGGCGCTTCGCGAGCTGTCGGTCGGCGCGGTCGACGCGCCAAGCCTTCGCACGAGCCATGCGCAAATGGCAGAAGAACGCCAGCAGCGGCCGATTGCGCCAAAGATGGCGCTGCCGCGCGCAAGCCGGGAGAAGAAGCCGCCGATCGAGAGCAGAACACGCCAGAGAAGGCTTGTCCGCAGCAGATCAGCCATTTCCGACCTCCAGCTCGCAGACAACGCCGGTCAGCTCAAACGAACTGGTCTTGACAATATACTCAAAGCCGACGCGCACGTCCTGCGGACCCAGCTTGTAGACCATCTCAGACATGGTGGCCGTGCCCTTGACAGACAGATACAGCGTATACTTCCCGTCGTCCTGCGGCTTGGCCTCACAGGCGGTGAGCGTGGCGTCAAGAAGCTTGCCGCTGTTGGTGAGCTGCAGGCCGACCTGCGTCTCGGCAAACCGGCAGACCTCCTCATGCACGTCGTCCACGACCACGGTGAAGTCCACGCTGTAGCTCTGCGTGGTGGCGGCCTGTGCCGCCTTGCCCGCGCCCAGCTTCCAGACCAGGGCAAAGATCACGGCCAGCACCAGCACGATAACCAAAAGGTCAATGAGGTTCAGCTTACCGAACAGCCGGCCTTTTTCGTCAATGATTTTCATAAGGGCCTCCTGAAATGTGATTTGGGTTTGATTCTACCCGAAATATGTACTATAATGCATACGGTACAGCCAACATATGGCTAAGTGCTATTTTAGCGGATTTGTCCGCAGGAAACAAGAGCAAATTCTGTGATCTGGAGTTTTCTATGAAAATCATACATCTGATCTCCGGCGGCGACGTGGGCGGAGCCAAGACGCATGTGCTGTCATTATTGCAGGGGCTTGGAAAAACGGAACAGGTGCGGCTGGTATGCTTTACGGACGGCGCGTTTGCGGATGATGCGCGCGCGATGGGCATCGACACGCTGGTGCTGACGCAGGGCGTGGCGGCCAGCATCCGCACGCTGTCTGACATGATCTGCACCGAAGGCTTTGAGATCGTGCATTGCCACGGCTCGCGCGCGAATATGATCGGCGCAATTTTGAAGCGCAGGATCAACGTCCCCATCGTGACTACGGTGCACAGCGACTACCGGCTCGACTATCTTGGAAGGCCGTTCCACCGCATCACCTACGGTACGATCAATACCGTCGCGCTGCGCCTGTTTGACTACCACATCGGCGTATCCGATTCGATGGTGCAGCTGCTCATCTCGCGCGGCTTTGACCCGCAGACGATGTTCTCCATCTATAATGGCGTGGATTTCTCTGTCACAAGGACGAAGCTGAACCGCGCGGAATATTTTGAGAGCATCGGCCTGCAGGCAGATGACGACACGGTTGTCTTCGGCATTGCCGCCAGACTTTCACCGGTCAAAGATATCTCCACGCTCATCCGCGGCTTTGCTGCGGCCAATAAGGCCTGTCCCAACACGCGGCTCGTTATCGCCGGCGACGGCGAAGAGCGCGAGCTGCTCGAATCGCTTGCGCGCAGTGTCTGCGCGCCGGGCACATGCGTGTTTGCCGGCTGGGTATCGGACACGGACAGCTTTTACAATGCCATCGACGTCAATACACTTTCGTCTTTGTCCGAGGCGTTTCCCTACGCGCTGCCCGAGGGCGCGCGGATGCACTGCGCGACCATCGCCACGCGTGTGGGCGGCGTGCCGTATATTATTGAAAACGGCGTGACTGGCCTGTTATTTGAGCCGCGCGACGTGGACACACTGACGGAGCATATGAAGCGGCTGGCTGAGAACACCGCATTCCGCCGACAGTTGGCGGAGAATCTCCATGCGCGCGCGTCGGAAAAGCTGTCAGTCGATGCGACGGTGAACCACCAGAAAGAGATCTACCGCACCATTCTGCGCCAGCAGGCGCGTCCGAAGCAGAAGCGGCGTGGCGTGCTCATCTGCGGCGCCTATGGCAAGGGCAACGCCGGCGACGACGCAATTCTGGAGGCGATTCTGCGCCAGATGCGCAATATCGACGCCGATATGCCCATCTGCGTGCTTTCACACAACCCCAGACAGACGCGGCTGCGCTACCACGTGGGCGCGGTGCACGTGTTCAATCCCGTTGCATTCTGGCCTGTGATGCGTCGGACGAAGCTGTATCTTTCAGGCGGCGGGAGCCTCATTCAGGATCAGACGAGCACGCGCTCTTTAAAATACTACCTGCTCAGCATCCAGCTTGCCAAACTGGCGGGCTGCCGCGTGCTGATGTACGGCTGCGGCATCGGGCCGGTAAACGTGCCAGCCAACCGCCAGCACGCCGCGCGCGTTATCAACCGCTGCGTCGACGCCATCACGCTGCGCGAGGATCTGTCCGCCGAGGAACTCAAGAGCATGGGCGTGACAGAGCCCAAGGTCTACGTCACGGCAGACCCGGCTCTATTGTTACAGCCCGGTTCGGTTGGCGCGGTGGACGGTTTTTTGCTCAGTCATAACCTCGACCCGAGCGGAAATTATGCGCTTTTCGTCCTGCGGCCGTGGAAGGGCTTTGAGCGGAAGAAGCAGTCGTTTGTGGACACTGCAAATTATGTCAACCAAAAGTACGGCCTCACACCTGTCTTTTTTGCGCTTGAGCCGAACCGCGACGTGGCGCCTTGCAAAGAAGTCGCTGCTGCGCTCTCGTGCGAAAGCCATCTGATTGAAGCGCCGTATGACGAGACGCTCATCATCGGCATGATGAAAAAGATGCGCGTAGTCGTATCCATGCGCCTGCACACGCTTATCTTCGCCTCGAGCGTCGGTGCGCCGCTGGTGGCCGTGTCGTATGACCCCAAGGTCACGGGCTTCATGCGCTACATCGGGCAGAAGCACTGTGTGTATTTTGACGATGTGACGAGTGAGAATCTCTGCGCGCTCGCAGACGACGCGCTCACGGAAAACTGCGCGTATGACGTGACGCATCTGCAGGAGCTGGTGAAGCAGAACGAGACAGTGGCAAGAGCCCTATTGGAGGAGGAAGCATGAAGAAGATCGTATGTTTGGCCACCTCGCCGTGGTATCCCATCCCGACGCGCAAGCAGCAGGTGATGCGCCGCATCCCGGACGCGGAGATTCTCTATTTTGACCCGTCGGTCAGTTTTCTTGCGCCTCTGCGCGACAAGGCGGCCCGGCCGTCCATGACGGCGTACAAAAAGCCCGGTGAGCGGGTAAAGGAGAACATCACGGTCTACCGGCTGCCGCCGGTGCTGCCGTTTTTCAACAAGTTCCGCCTGATCAACCGCATCAATCAGAAGCGCATGGCGCGCTTCGTGCGCAAAAAGATGCGGGAAAACGGGTTTGAAGACCCGGTCCTCTGGGTCTATTCGCCTGTGACGGCCGATCTGATGGATCGTGTGCCGCACAGCGCACTGGTCTATGACTGCGTCGACCGGCACTCGGCCTACGGCGGCTTTATGAACCCGGCGCTTGTCGATGCGATGGAGCTGGAGCTGGCGGGGAAGGCAGACGCGGTGTTTGCAACGGCGGATTCACTGGCTGCGCGCCTGCGCAAGGCGAAGCCCGACGCGCGCTTTATCCCCAACGGGGCCAATTTTGAGCGCTTCGTGCAGGCCTCGCAGCCGCAACCGGTGCCGGAGGATATGCAGGCAATTCCGCATCCGATCTTTGGTTTTGTCGGTGCGCTGCAGACTTGCATCGAGTACGGCTTTGTGGAGACAGCGGCAAAGGCGCACCCCGAGTGGAGCTTCGTGTGGATTGGAAACGAAAAGCCGGGCGCGGATCTTTCTGCGCTGCGGCAGCTTGCAAACGTACATTTTCTCGGCGTGAAGCCCAATGAGAAGTTGCCGGAGTATCTGGCGCAGTTTGACGCGTGCCTGAACCTGTTTGCCGAGAGTGAACTGAGCAAGGACGTTAGCCCATTAAAGTTCTACGAGTATCTTGCCACAGGAAAGCCCATCATCTCCACATGCCAGCCCGATCAGGTGCTGCAGTACGCGCCTTTTATCCACATCGCGGGTACTGCGCAGGATTTTATTGCCTGCTGCGTCGCGGCGCTTTCCGACACGCAGCCAGCGCGCGTGCAGGCGCGCATCGAAGAGGGCCGAAAGAGCTCATGGGATGCGCGCGTCGGCGAGATCTGCGCGGTGCTGGAGGAAAAGGGAATTTTCTGATAAAAAGTGGCCACCCGCGTTGGGTGGCCACTTTTTATTCGGTCCGGGCGCAGCCGGTGCAGCTCTGTGACGGCGGGATGCAGGCGTCGTTTCTGGTGGGGAAGAACGCGTCGATCGGGAAATCGATCTGCGAGAAGACCTCGCAGGGGTTCTCGGCTGCCGCGCCGCCCGCGTTGGGGCATTCCTTGTTGGGAATGCAGTAGTCGAACGTGGGCAGCAGCAGCTGCGTATCACGCTCGAGGCGGGTGATGGAGAACTGGCCGATGGTCACAAGCAGGCGTTTGCACTCGCCGCTGAGCACAAGCTCGTCGTCGAAGCACTCCAGAATCGCGTCCGGAATCTGCGGCGCGTCGGCCGTGCAGCAGCAGCTGCACGCGCACACGTCCTGCACGCGTGAGCCGAGGATGATGGGGTCGACCACCTCGACCACGGCCTGCGGCAGCGAACCTGACTGGATCGACTGCTTGCACAGGCACGCTTTGCACATGCGGCTGGAAAAGACCTTGGCGCTCGTCTCACCGCCAAAGAGCACCATACGCTTGGAGAAAATGCCAAGACCCGTGATGGTGACCGGCCTGCCGGCTGAGACGGATGCGTCGGCGATGATGCGGTAATAGAACGTGACGTCAACAGTAAAGTTGCCGGTGCTGAACGGCACGGCCTCCACCTGAACGGCGACGTGCAGCAGCTCGACAAATCGCGCGCGCGCGGCATTGGAACAGTCGAGCGCGTGCTGAGAATCCACGGTTAAGTACACATGCAGATCTTCTATGCAGTCCTTGGCCAGACAGCTGTCTGTGATTTTATCTGTGTGCACGCAGACCGCTTCCCGGATTGCCCGCAGATCGCAAGCCGGATTGACTTGACTGGTATCTTGCATCGGATTACCTCCCAACATGATGATAAAGCATAGGCTTTCATAACAGTTTATGCCGGTGCGCGGAAAAGTGAAACACGAATCGCTTTGTTTTCGCACAGCAGATGGACAAATGAAAACGGATGTGTTAAAATATACAAAATTATAATGGTGAGGTGTGCCCGCCTATGAAAACAGGCGTAATGGGTATCGCGTTTGACAATATTACGATGGATGGCGCGCTGGCGCGCGCGCGCGAGCTGCTGGCGGGCGGGCGGGCGTCCTATGTGGTCACGCCGAACGCCGAGATCGCGTATGAGGCGATGCACGATGAAGCGCTGCGCGCGCTGTTGAATGCCGCCGACATGGTGCTGCCCGATGGCGCGGGCGTGGTGCTGGCGTCGAAGATTCTCAGAAAACCGCTTCAGCAGAAGGTCGCGGGTGTGGATTTTGCAGCCGGGCTTCTGCGCGAGCTGTCTGAAACAGGCGGACGGCTGTATCTGCTCGGCAGCAAGCCCGGCGTGGCCGAACAGGCGGCGCAGAAGATGCTCGAGCAGAATCCGGGCCTTGTCATCTGCGGCATGGCTGATGGATACTTTAAAGATGAGGCGGCTGTGGTGCAGAAGATCAACGAAGCTGCGCCCGACGTGTTGTTCGTGTGTCTCGGCGCGCCGAAGCAGGAGCTTTTCATGCAGGCGCATCAGGCCGAGCTGCGTGTGCGTCTGATGGTTGGCCTTGGCGGCACGCTTGACGCATTTGCCGGTACGGTCAGGCGCGCGCCGAAGTGGATGATCCGGCTGAACCTCGAGTGGCTCTACCGGCTCATCAAGGAGCCGAGAAGGCTGGGCCGCATGATGCGGCTGCCAAAATATATCCTGGCCGTTGTAGCCGAGCGGATAAGAGGAAAGAAAAAATGGGAAAACTGATTGTGTTTGAAGGGACAGACGGTTCCGGAAAATCCACGCAATTCACCATGCTCACCAAGCGGCTCAAGCGTGAGCGGGTCGATTTCAGAAAGCTGCAGTTTCCGCAGTATCTTGAGCCGTCGTCGGCGCTCATCCGGATGTATCTGAACGGTGAATTCGGCGAGAAGCCGTCCGACGTCAATGCCTACGCCGCCTCCACATTCTATGCTGTCGACCGCTATGCGTCCTATCAGAAGGTTTGGAAGGATTATTACGCGCGCGGCGGTGTGATGCTCTCCGACCGCTATACCACGTCCAACGCGGTGCATCAGGGCGGCAAGCTGACGGGCAAAGAGCGCGAGGCATTTTTCGCCTGGCTGTACGATTTTGAATACATGCGTATGGGCCTGCCGCGGCCGGATCTTGTGATCTGTCTGGACATGCCCACTGAGACCGCCATCGAGCTGATGCGCAGGCGCGAGCAGCAGAGCGGTACGCACGCGGACATCCACGAGCGCGATGAAGCGTATCTGCGCCAGTGCCGTGAAACGGCGCTCGAGGCTGCGCAGTATTACGGCTGGACGGTTGTGCCGTGCACCGAAAACGGATTGCTGCGCAGCGTGGAGGAAATTCACGAGCAGATCTACTCGTATGTCATGAAATGTCTGGAGGAATAAACATGGTTGCAATGCTTTTGGGAACCGGCTTTGAGCCGTTGGAGGCGGTCGCGCCCTGCGATATTCTGCGGCGCGGCGGTGTGGAAGTGAAGCTGGCCGCGATTGGGGAAAAGCTGGTCGAGGCGGGGCATGGTGTGCGCGTCGAGGCCGACTGTACGCTTGCTGAACTGGATGTGAAAAGCCTGGAGATGATTATTCTGCCCGGCGGGCTCGGCGGCGTGCGCGCCATCGGCGCGAGCAATGCGGCGCTGGGCGCCGTGCGCGAGGTCTATGACGCGGGCGGCTTTGTCGCCGCAATCTGCGCCGGGCCTACAGTCCTGGCAAAGCTGGGCCTGCTGGAGGGCAGAAGGGCCACATGCTACCCCGGCTGTGAAGATGAGATGGCCGGCGCCGTGATGCAGAATGCCGGCGTCGTGCGTGACGGAAGGATCATTACCGGCCGCGCCGCGGGTGCCGCGGCGGACTTCGGCCTTGCGCTGCTGGCCGCGCTCAAGGGCGAGGACGAAGCAAAGCGTGTGGCCGCCGAAATCGTATATGAGCGCTGACGGCGCGGAACGGAGCAGCCTATGACTGAGCGCGAAGATCAGAATTTTGATATGCAGAACGGACAGCTCGACGGTGATGCGCTCGACGAGCTGCTGCGCAGCACGCGCGAGGAGCTGGCCCGGCTGGATGCGCTGATGGGAACCGGTGAGGACGAGGCGGAGCAGGATGCGGACGAAACAAAGCCGCAGATGCCCGTCTTTGAGCCGGAGCTGCCCGAGGAGTATGCCGACCTTACGGCCGACACTGACATCGGGGAGGAAGAGGCGGAGGAACCGCCCAGACAGCGCCTTTCTGCGGGCGTGAAGGTACTTTTGTATGTGTGCTGCGTGCTGGCGGCGTCGGTGCTGTTGGCGGTCGGCGCGTGGAAATGCGCCGATGACGTGCTGGCGCTCACAAAACTTGACCGCACGGTGACGTTCACCGTGTCCGAGGGCGAATCGATCGCATCTGTCGCAGGGCGGCTGAAGGAAGAAGGGCTTGTGGAGTATGAATGGCTGTTCAAGTTCTACTGCTGGTTCTCGCACGCCGAGCGCAAGATCGAGCCGGGCACCTATGAGCTCAATAACCTCTACGACTATCATGCGCTGGTGAACGGCATGATTGCCACCTCGACCGACCGTGCAACCGTCACCGTCACCGTACCGGAGGGCTATGAGTGCAAGGATATCTTCCAGCTTCTGGCGGAAAACGGCGTGTGCACGGTGGATGAGCTGGAGCAGACGGCGGCAAATTACCAGTTTGACTATGCATTCCTGCGCGGGCTGGAATACGGCAGCAAGACACGGCTGGAGGGCTATCTGTTCCCCGACACGTATGAGTTTTATGTAAACGACAAGCCGGAGAATGTGATTGACAAGTTCCTGCGCAACTTTGACAACAAGCTGACCGATCAGATGTATGAGGATGTCGCGGCGCTCAATGACCGCCTGCGCGAAAAGATGCAGGCGAGCGGCTTTACCGACACAGAGATCGCAAATGCCGAGCTTACCATGCACGATGTAATTATTGTGGCTTCGCTGGTGGAAAAGGAGACGGCGAAAACGTCGGAGAGTGCGACCATCGCCTCTGTCATCTATAATCGCCTCTGCAGCAAGCTCTATCCGTGCCTGCAGATCGACGCGACCATCCAGTATGCACTGGGCGAGCGCAAGGAGGTTTTGAGTGACGCCGACAAGTATGTCATCAGTCCCTACAACACCTATACCAATGCGGGCCTGCCCGCGGGGCCGATTGCAAATCCCGGCATCAACTCCATCCGCGCTGCACTGTACCCGGCGGATACGGACTACTATTTCTACGCGCTGGGCACGAACGGTGTGCACCACTTCTCAACAACCTACTACGAGCATCAGGATTTCCTGGCTGAAATGGAGAACAACTAAATGCGGGCAAAACCGGAACTGCTGTGTCCCGCCGGTGACATGGAAAAACTGAATATGGCCGTGCTGTATGGCGCGGACGCGGTGTATCTGGCGGGCACCAGCTTCGGCATGCGCTCGTTTGCCGGCAACTTTACGCCGGACGAGCTGCCGAAGGCGGTCGCGTTTGCGCATGCGCATGGTGTGCGCGTACACGCGGCGGTCAACACGATGCCGCGCTGCAATGAGGCCGACCGGCTGCCCGCGTATCTCGAGCAGCTCGACGCTGCGGGCGTGGACGCGCTGATTCTGGCTGATCTGGGCGCGTTTACCCTTGCGGGCAAATACGCGCCGCACTGCCAGAGGCATATCTCCACGCAGCAGTCGGTCGCAAACCACGTCTGCGCGAGTGCGTGGTATGAATTGGGCGCGCAGCGCGTGGTGCTGGCGAGAGAACTCTCGATTGACGAAATTGCCGAGATCCGCGCGAAGACACCGAAGGAGCTGGAGTTGGAGACGTTCTGTCATGGCGCAATGTGCGTGTCGTATTCCGGCAGGTGCCTGCTGTCAAATTACATGACCGGGCGCGACTCCAACCGCGGCCAGTGCGCGCAGCCGTGCCGGTATCAGTACGCGCTGATGGAGGAAAAGCGTCCCGGCGAATACTTCCCCGTGTTCGAGGATGAAAAGGGGACGTACATCATGAACTCGCGCGACATGTGCATGATCGACCATCTGGACGAGCTCATCCGCGCGGGCGTGGACTGCTTCAAAATTGAAGGCAGAGCGAAATCGAGCTACTATGCCGCCATCGTGACGGGCGCGTACCGCCATGTGCTGGACGACGTATATGCCGGACGGGAAGTTGACATAACATGGAGGGACGAGGTCGAGCATGTCTCGCACCGCCGCTATTCCACGGGCTTTTATTTCGGCGAGCCGGGCCAGTACACAGAATCCTCGCGCTATATCCGCGATTGGCAGATCTGCGCGGTGGTGCAATCGTGCGACGAAGAAGGAAATGCGGTGCTCAGCCTGCGCAACAAGTTCCGCATGGGCAACGTGGTGGAGCTGGTCGGGCCCGACTGCAAGCCGTTTTCGTGGACGGTTTCGCAGATGTACGACATGGACGGCGTGCCCATCTGTGAGCCGCGCACGCCGCAGATGTGCTTTACGGCAAAGCTGCCAAAGCCGGTGCCCGCGATGTCATTTGTCCGCCATGCAGTCGATTTATCCGCCCAATAGGGGAAAATACCAGTTGACAAGCGGCGTAATTGTGGTAAAATAGCAGCGATATTGAGACAAGCGATGAAAAACCGAGCCGCGCTGACAGCGCCCAAAGCGAGAAGGGGACGGTGCAAGCCCTTTGGTTATGCGCGCGGCAGCCAGTTTTGAGCATGCCTGTGACGAGCAGGCCGCTTCATCCCCGTTACCGGATGGCTAAGATGCGCGTTTGCGCAATTAGGGTGGTACCGCGAGCAAGCTCGCCCCTATACCGGGGCGGGCTTTATTTTTTTGAAAAACATATGAAGATAGAAGGAGAAAACAACATGGCACACAAGGCATACGGCCTGAACGAACTGCGCGAGATGTACCTGCGCTTTTTTGAGAGCAAGGGACATCTGCGCCTGCCCAGCTTTTCGCTGGTTCCGCAGAACGACAAATCGATTCTGCTCATCAACGCCGGCATGACGCCGATGAAGCCGTTCTTTACCGGCGAGCAGGTACCGCCGCGCACGCGCATCTGCACCTGCCAGAAGTGCATCCGCACGGGCGATATCGATAACGTCGGCAAGACCGCGCGCCACGGCACCTATTTTGAGATGCTGGGCAACTTCTCGTTCGGCGATTACTTTAAGAAAGAGGCGCTGCCCTGGGCATGGGAGTTCCTCACCAGCCCCGAATGGGTCGGTCTGGAGCCGGATCGGCTGTACCCGTCGGTCTACCTCGACGACGACGAGGCGTTTGAAATCTGGAACAAGCAGATCGGTATCCCTGCTGAGCGCATCTTCCGCTTTGGCAAGGAGGACAACTTCTGGGAGCATGGCGCAGGCCCGTGCGGTCCGTGCTCGGAGATCTACTACGACCGCGGCCCGGAGTGGGGCTGCGGCAAGCCCGGCTGCACCGTGGGCTGCGACTGTGACCGGTATATCGAAGTCTGGAACATCGTGTTCTCGCAGTTCAATAACGACGGCCAGGGCAACTACACCGAGCTTGTGCAGAAGAACATCGATACCGGCATGGGCCTTGAGCGTCTGGCGTGCGTGTGCCAGAACGTGGCGTCTTTGTTTGACACCGACACCGTGATGAACATCACGAACAAGGTCTCCGAACTGACCGGCGCACATTACGGCCAGTCGCATGAGCGCGACGTGTCGCTGCGCGTCATCACCGACCACATCCGCTCGGCCACGTTCATGATCTGTGACGGCATTCTGCCGTCGAACGAGGGACGCGGTTATGTCCTGCGCCGTCTGCTGCGCCGCGCGGCGCGGCATGGTAAGCTCCTGGGTGTGAATGAGCCGTTCCTCTATGAAGTTATCGACACAGTCGTGCACGAAAACGAGGGCCAGTACCCCGAACTGCGGGAGAAGCAGGCGTATATCACCCGCGTGGTCAAGACCGAGGAGGAGAGCTTTGCCAAGACCATCGACGGCGGCATGAAAATCTTTGCCGACATGCTCAAAGAGCACACCGAAAAGGGCGAAAAGGTATTCTCCGGCGCAGACGCGTTCAAGCTGTATGACACCTATGGCTTCCCGATCGACCTCACCATCGAGATGGTGCGCGAAACCGGCATGACGGTGGACGAGGATGCGTTCCGCCAGCTCATGCAGGAGCAGAAGGTCCGCGCGCGTGAGGCGCGCAAGGCGCTGGGCGATCTCGGCTGGGCCGGCGTGGAGTTCGGCAAGGAGATCCCGGAGACGCAGTTTACCGGATACTTTACACTTGCCGACGATGCGAAGATCGTGGCACTGGTGGCTGAAGACGAGCTGCGCGGCGCAATTACGGCGGAGACAGACGCCATCGTGGTGCTCGATCAGACGCCGTTCTACGCTGAGATGGGCGGCCAGGTGGCGGACCACGGAGTCATTGAGACGGAAACAGCAAAATTCCTCGTGACGGACGTGCAGAAGAACAAGGGCGGCAAGTTCATGCACTATGGCAAGCTCGTCGAGGGCGAGCTGTCGGTGGGCGAGCAGGTGCATGCCAGCGTCGACACCGAGCGCCGCATGGCCATCATGCGCGCGCACAGCGCAACGCATCTTCTGGACATGGCGCTGCGGCAGGTGCTGGGCGATCATGCGCATCAGGCTGGTTCTCTCGTCGAGCCCGACCGGCTGCGCTACGACTTTACGCACTTTGCCGCCGTTACGCACGAAGAGCTGATGCGCATCAGCCAGATCGTGTCGGAGAGCATTCTCGACGGTCTGGGCGTGGAGATCCGCGAAATGCCCATTGACGAGGCTAGACAGCTCGGCGCAATCGCACTTTTCGGCGAGAAGTACGGCGATGTGGTGCGTGTGGTAAACATGGGCGGCCGCTCGATCGAGCTGTGCGGCGGCACGCATGTGGACAATACGGCCAAGGTCGGCCCGTTCCGCATTGTGAGCGAATCGTCTGTCGCCTCCGGCGTGCGCCGCATTGAGGCCGTGACGGGAAAGGTGTTCCTCAACCAGGTCGATGAGATGAACGCGAAGCTGCTGCAGATGTCCGATCTGATGAAGACCACGCCGGGCGAGCTTCTGAACAAGGCTTCCGGCATGCTGAGCCAGCTCAAGGAGCAGCAGCAGCGCATTGAAAAGATGAAAGACAAGCTCTTCTCCGGCGAGGTCGAGCGTTTCCTGTTCTCGGCCAAGAACGTCGGCGGCCTGAAGGTCGTCACCGCCGGACGCGGCGACGCTGACGCGGCGGATCTGCGCAAGATGGGCGACTTCCTGCGTGACAAGGACGAGAACATTGTTGCCGTGCTGAGCGCGGTGAACGGAGAAAAGGTGACGCTGCTTGCCGTGTGCGGCAAGGGCGCGATTGCCAGGGGCGTGAAGGCGGGCGATATCATCAAGGCCATCGCTCCCATTGTCGGCGGCAAGGGCGGCGGCAAGCCCGATTCTGCCATGGGCGGCGGCACGCTGGTACTCAAGGTCGACAACGCGCTGGCCGCAGTAGACGATTATGTCAGCGAAAAGCTGAAGGGATAAGGAGGAATCATCATGTCTGATTGCCTGTTCTGTAAGATCATCGCGGGTGAGATCCCGTCGGCGAAAGTTTATGAAGACGACAAGTGTTATGCGTTCAAGGACATCGCGCCCATGGCGCCGGTGCACTTCCTCGTTGTGCCGAAGCAGCATTTTGCTTCTGCTGCCGAAGTCACCGAGGAAAACGAGGCTCTGATCGGCCATATCTACACCGTCATTGCCAGGCTTGCCAAAGAGCAGGGCTTTGCAGATGGCTACCGTGTAGTCACGAACGTCGGAGAACTTGCCGGCCAGACCGTGCACCACATCCATTTTCATGTACTTTCCGGCAAAACGCTGGGGAAGTTCGATTAAAGAAAAAACCGGCTGTCCATCGGACAGTGAAGTGAACCCCAAAAGTTAGACATTTTTTGAATTAAGCGGCCTGAAGGGTCTGATATCTGTGTTGAGCAGGTGTCAGGCCCTTCAGTTTAAGCT
>SFHJ01000033.1 GCA_004555655.1 Clostridiales bacterium | reverse complement strand
TATCCCTTGTGACTTGTCAGGCAAATACGAACAAATCCTCCATATGATCACACAGCGATCATATGGAGGATTTGCTGTTTTATGAGCACCCGTCATTTGAGCGCGGGTTTTATGCTTCAATGAATCTGATGATTTCCTCGAGGTCGTAGTTTCCCCCGTCCATATTGACGCTGAGCGTCCGCTCGGGCGGCAGCGTGGAAAACCACGCGTCGTAGAGCTTTTTGAGGTCTACGATATACATGAGATCCAGCTCGTCCTCATATTCGCGCCCACGGCCGCGCATGTGCTCAAGAATCGTACCGACCGAGCAGTCGAGGTAGATATATTTGTCGATGGGCGGCATGAGCGACGCTATGCCGTGTGCGAGCTTACAGAGAATGTCGTATTCGTCCTGCGTCAGATCCTGCTGCTGCAGGCGGTATTTGGCGATGACAAGATTTTCAAGAAAGCAGCGGTCATAGAGGAAAAACTCCGTCTCGCCTTCGCCGCCGCGCCACTTGGGATCGTCAAAGTAGAGCGACAGAAACGTCACCTGCGAGTGAAACGACCACCGCCTGGAGTCGGCATAGTAGTCGGTGATATAGGGGTTGTCCTGCGGCCGTTCCTCGTGGAAGCCGGCGCGCGGGCCGAGGCGGCCGATCAGACGGCCCAGCAGCGTAGTCTTGCCGGAACCGACCGTGCCGCAGATGGCAATGTATTTCATGCGCCGCCTCCTCTGAGCAAAAAATCAGCCCGTCCGTCAAAGCCCCGCTTCGACAGAACACGAGCAGAAGTATCATACAACATTTCCCTGCGGCGCGCAAGATTAAATTTTTCCACCGCGCGTTGTGAAAATGCTGTGCACCACTGCCGGCCGGTTGCCGCATGGCGTGCAATTTTGACGCAATTCTTTATTAAATATAGTATCAGACTTGAAATGAAGGAGAAAACATGTTAAAATTATGTTGTATTATTATGCCCAAACGGGGCAAAATCCGGCCCCGAACCCAGAAAGAAAGGAGATGCTTATGTACTCCTCCGCCTATGTGTGGGCCAAGGTGCTTGGCCACATGGAAAACCGCCTGACAGCGCCTGTCGTCTCCACCTGGTTCGACGACGCCGAGGTGGTTGAGCTGTCGGAATCGCGGCTGGTTTTATATTCGCCGTCGCCGTTTCGCAAGGATATCATCCTGCGCCGCTGCACCGACTACATCAAAGATGCGATGCGCGAGCTGTTCAATACCGACATCGAGCTCGTTGTGCTTGATGAGGAAGAGATGAAGCAGTATAAAAACCAGGAGCGGAAGCTCGATTTCATCGAGTTCAATCCGCAGTTCACGTTCGACCGCTTCGTCGTCGGCTCGTCGAACCGCTTTGCGTACTCGGCCGCCGTCGCTGTGGCCAACAGCCCGGCCGAGACATATAACCCGCTTTTCATCTACGGCCCGTCCGGCGTGGGCAAGACGCATCTGCTCTACGCCATCGCCAACCAGATTCACAAGCAGCATCCGGGCTACTCGATCGTCTATATCAAGGGCGACCAGTTTACGAACGAGCTCATCGCCGCGCTGCAGGAAGGCCGCAACATCGAATTCCGCAACAAATACCGCAACGCCGATTTGTTTCTTGTCGACGACATCCAGTTCATCGCCGGCAAGGACTCGACACAGGAGGAATTCTTCCACACGTTCAACAACCTCTACGAGTGCCACAAACAGATCGTGCTGACCTCCGACCGGCCGCCGAATGAAATGCTGCGGCTGGAGGACCGGTTAAAAACGCGGTTCGAAGGCGGCCTGCTCGCGGATATTCAGCCCCCGGACTATGAAACCCGCATGGCCATCATCAAAAACAAGGCCATGAGTCTGGGGCTCGACTTCCCCGACGACGTATGCACGTATATCGCGGAGAACATCACCACCAATGTCCGCCAGATCGAGGGCACGGTCAAAAAAATCCTGGCCTACCGCGAGCTGTCGCAGATGACGATGGACGTGCCGAACGTCTCGCGGGCCATCAAGGACATGTACAAGGACAAATCCGGAAGCGCGCTGCCCACGCCGGGCCTCATCATCGCCGAGGTCTGCCGGTTTTACTCCATTGAAGAGCAGGTGCTGCGCGGCACGCTCAAGAACAAGAACACCGCCGAGGCGCGGCAGATTGCCATGTATCTCGTGCGCAAGCTGACGAACCTGTCCCTGCCCGACATCGGCCGCGAGTTCGGGCGCGACCACTCCACGGTCATCCATGCCATCCGCAAGGTCGAAAACGCGCTGAATGACAGCTCCGGCGAGGTGGGCGCGAACATCCGCGACATCACCGCGAATATCAATTCCAAGCTCTGACAGTTTTCCACAGGCGGATGTGGAAGGTGGAAAAACAGCTTGTGCACACGCGTGAAACGGCTGTTTCACAAAAACCGGTGTTGAAAACATGCGCCGGTGTGCACAATCGGGTGTGGAGAAAAAAGCCTTGCAGTGCAAGGGCAAACGCCGCTTTTCCACATAAAATTTCTCTACTGCTGTATACTACTACATTTACCCTTTCTTTCTTTAGAAAGAAGAAACGGAGGCATTTCGTATGAAAGTTAGCTGTGAAAAAAATCTGCTCGTTTCGGCCATCTCCGTCGCCTCGCGCACGGTCGCGCAGAAGAGCGCCATCACCGCTCTCGAGGGCATCTACGTGCGTGCAGGTGTCAAGCTGGTACTTTCCGGGTATAATCTCGAGACGGGCATCACGGTAAGCGTGCCGGCCGAGATTCAGCAGACGGGCGAGTGCATCATGCCCGCGCGGCTGTTTTTCGACATCATCCGCAAGCTGCCCGGCGACGATGTGAGCATCGCGGTCGACGAAAAATTCAAGGTGAAGATCCGCAGCGGCATTGCATCGTTTACCATTACGGCCATGTCGGCCGAGGACTACCCGGAGCTGCCGGACGTCGAGTCGGAAAAGGGCGTGCAGATTCCGCAGAACGCGCTCAAGGCAATGATCGGCGGCACGATCTTCTCTGTCAGCGAGAATCAGGCGCGGCCGATCCACACGGGCTGTCTGTTTGAGGTGGAGAACGAGACCATCACCATGGTGGCCGTTGACGGCTACCGGCTGGCGCTGCGCCGCTACACGCCGGAAGCGCCCACCGGACGGACGATGAAGTTTGTCGCGCCGTCGGCCGCGCTCAAGGAGGTTGAGAAAATCCTCGGCGACACCGACGATCCGTGCAGCTTCATTCTCGGCAGCAAGCACATTCTTTTCCAGATCGGCGAGGCAACGCTCGTCTGCCGCATCCTGGAAGGTGAGTTCCTCGACTGGCGGCGCGTGCTGCCGGAAAATAACCCCGTGAAGCTGACGGCGAACGTGGCGGATTTTATGGCGGCCATCGAGCGCGTGGGCCTTATCATCTCGGAAAAGATCAAGAGCCCCGTGCGCTGCACGTTCGGCAATAACACGGCGGATCTGCGCACGGTGTCGACCATCGGCGAGGCGCACGACGTGTGCGACATCGCCGGCGACGGCAAGGAGCTGGAGATCGGCTTCAACTGCCGGTATCTTTTGGACGCGCTGCGGGCCGTTCCGGATGCGGAGTGCTCGCTCGAGCTCATCAACGGCCTGAGCCCCATCGTGCTCAACCCCTGCGACGGCAGCCGCCGCTACAGCTATATGGTGCTGCCGGTGCGGTTAAAGGCGGGAGAATGATATGAAAGTACGGGTCACAAAAAAGCTGCCGGCGGACGTGATCGACGTTCCCATCCACACCGAGTTTATCAAGCTGCAGGACTTTCTCAAATTCTGCAACGCGGTCGAGTCCGGAGGCATGGCGAAAAATTTTATTTTGAATGAAGCGGTTCAGGTCAACGGCGAGATCTGCACCCAGCGCGGCAAAAAGCTGCGCCCGGGG
Source organism: Clostridiales bacterium (assembly GCA_004555655.1). Lineage (GTDB taxonomy): Bacteria > Bacillota > Clostridia > Oscillospirales > Oscillospiraceae > CAG-170. The sequence continues at coordinate 15,305 of SFHJ01000033.1, read as the reverse complement.
GACAGCGTGACGTTTATGGCCAACACCTGGCGCGTTGTGGAGCAGACGCAATGAAGCTCAACACGCTCACGCTCTACGATTTCAGAAACTACGGCTCGCTGCAGCTGTGCTTCGTGCCGGGCGTGAATCTGATCGTGGGCGACAACGCGCAGGGCAAGACAAATCTGCTCGAAGCAATCTCGTATCTTTCGACCGGGCGGAGTTTCCGCACGGCGCGGCCGCAGGACCTGATCCGCTTCGGCGCGGAATTTGCCGATCTGCAGTGCCGGCTGTTTTCGCAGGGCCGCGAGCAGTCCATCCGCGCGGTGCTGTTTGCCGCGCGCAGGCCGAGGCAGCTGTATCTCGGGGGGGTCAGGCAAAAGAGCGCAGCGGCGCTCTCAGGCGTTCTGACGAGCGTGCTGTTCTGCCCGGAGGATCTGATGATTCTAAAGGGAAGCGCCGCGCCGCGGCGCAAGCTTATCGACACGGCGCTGTGCCAGCTGCGGCCCGGGTACGCGCAGGCGCTGGCGGAGTATACGAAGCTCTATGAGAGCAAGAGCCGGATTTTGAAGGACTGCCATGAAAGTCCGTCGCTTCTGGAGCCGCTGCCCGAGTTCAATACGCGGCTCGCGCAGGTCGGCGCGGTGCTCATTTCGCACCGGGCGCGGTATTTGAAAGCGCTCAGCGAGGCGGCTGGCGCATATCACTACGAATTTTCCGGCGGAAAAGAGAATCTCACGCTGGAATACCACACCGTGAGTACGGTCACGGATCCGTTTGCCGAGAAAAAGGTCATCTTTTCGCAGATTCTGGACCACCAGCAGAGCCACTACCGCGCCGAGCTGGAGTCCGGCCAGTGTCTGACGGGGCCGCATAAGGACGATTTTGACGCGCGGCTCGGCGAAATGCTGGTGAAAAGTTTCGGCTCGCAGGGCCAGACGCGCACGGCGGCCATCAGTCTGAAGCTGGCCGAGCGTGAGCTTCTGCGGCGCGACGCGGGAGAAGAGCCGGTTCTGCTGTTAGACGACGTTCTGTCAGAGCTGGACGCGCAGCGGCAGGATTTCGTTCTGAACCAGATCAGATCCGGGCAGGTGTTCATCACCTGCTGCGAGCCCGGCCGGGTCAGCCAGCTCGGGCGCAGCTTTGTCGTGGAAAACGGCAGCGTTTTATAGGAGGCGCGCGATGTATGTAGACATTGGCGGCAATCTGTCCGTGCGCGCAGAGAGCGTGGTCGGCGTGTTCGACCTGGACAACACGTCGTGGTCAAAATGGACGCGGCAGTTTTTACAGCAGGCCGAGGCCGACGGACGGCTGATCGAGGCGACCGACACGCTGCCGAAATCGTTTCTTGTGACGCTGGAATACGGCATTTCCCGGGTGTATCTCACCCAGTATAACGCGGCGGTGCTGGAACGGCGGTTTTCTGCGCCGCGGGCGGGCAAGTTTTCATCCATGAAGGAGTTCCCATATGAGTGATTTACTGAAACAGGATATTGTCGAGACCGAATATGACGCCAGTCAGATTCAGGTGCTCGAAGGGCTGGAGGCCGTGAGAAAGCGGCCCGGCATGTACATCGGCTCGACGAGCGTGTCGGGTCTGCACCATCTGGTCTATGAGATCGTGGACAACGCCGTGGACGAGGCGCTGGCCGGCTACTGCAGGCACATCACCGTGACCATCAACGAGGGCAACACCATCACCGTCACCGACGACGGCCGCGGCATCCCCGTGGACATTCAGGCGCAGACGGGCAAGCCCGCGCTGGAGGTCGTGTACACCGTGCTGCACGCAGGCGGCAAGTTCGGCGGCGGCGGCTATAAGGTCTCCGGCGGCCTGCACGGCGTAGGCGCGTCGGTTGTCAACGCCCTGTCCGAGTGGCTGGAAGTGTCGGTGCACCGTGACGGCAAGATCTATCAGATGAAGTTCTCGCGCGGTGAGATTCTGCAGCCCATGCGCGTGGTCGGCACGACCGACAAGCACGGCACATATGTGACGTTCAAGCCGGACCCGCTGATGTTCGACACGACGGAATACGATTACGAGACGCTGCACACGCGCATGCGCGAGCAGGCGTTTTTGAACGCGGGGCTGCATATCACCATTGCCGACGAACGCATCGATTCGGCCGACAAGCCGGAAAAAGAGCGCAGGGATTCGATGTGCTACGAAGGCGGCATCCGCGAGTTTGCCAAGTGGTACAACCGGCACAAGACGCCGCTGCACGACACCGTCATCTACATGGCCGGCAAGAAGGGCGACGAGACGGCGGAGATCGCGCTGCAGTACAACGACTCGTTCAACGAGACGATCGTTTCCTTTGCCAACGACATCCACACACCCGAGGGCGGCATGCACGAAGAAGGCTTCAAGCGGGCGCTGACGTCGGTGCTCAACGCCTACGGCCTGAAAAAGGGCATCATCAAGCCCGATGACAAGGTATCGGGCGAGGACGTGCGTGAGGGCCTCACCGCCATCGTGTCGGTCAAGCTGACCGACGCGCAGTTTGAGGGCCAGACAAAGGCGAAGCTCGGCAACGCGTCGATGCGCGCGCTGGTGTCCTCAATCGTCTCTGACCAGCTGGCGACGTTTTTGGAGGAGAACCCGGCCGTGGGCAGGACGATTCTGGAAAAGGCGATGCTGGCCAGCCGCGCGCGCGAGGCGGCCAAGAAGGCGCGCGAGAGCATCCGGCGCAAGACGGGTCTGGAATCCGGCCAGATGCCCGATAAGCTGCGCGACTGCAACGACCGCGACCCGGCGCTCACCGAGATCTACATCGTCGAGGGCGACTCGGCCGGAGGCTCTGCCACGCAGGGACGCGATTCGCGCTTCCAGGCGATTTTGCCCTTGTGGGGCAAGATGCTGAACGTGGAAAAGGCGCGCGCCGACAAGGTCTACGGCAACGACAAGCTGCAGCCCGTCATTACGGCGCTTGGCGCGGGCATCGGCGACGAGTTCAACCTTGAGAAGCTGCGCTACCACAAAATCATCATCATGGCCGACGCCGACGTGGACGGCGCGCACATCCGCACGCTGCTTTTAACGTTCTTCTTCCGCTTCATGCGGCCACTCATTGAGCAGGGCTACGTGTATTCCGCCGTGCCGCCGCTCTACAAGCTCACGCGCGGCAAGACCTCGCGCGTGGCGTTCTCGGACGAGCAGCGCGACCAGATTTCCAACGAGCTGCGCGGCGGCAACCCCAACGTGAAGATCGATATTTCGCGCTACAAGGGCCTTGGCGAAATGAACCCGCACGAGCTGTGGGAGACGACGATGGACCCCACCACCAGAACGCTGCGGCGCATCACGCTCGACGACGCGGTAGCGGCCGACCAGATCTTTACCGTGCTCATGGGCGAGGCTGTGGAGCCGAGAAAGGAATTCATCGAGCAGAACGCGAAATATGTCGTCAATCTCGATATTTGATGATTTGATATCCGCTGCAATGAAGCACCGCTGCGTGTTCCGGTAAAATGCCTCCCTTGTGTAAAGGGAGGTGGCCCGCCGCAGGCGGGACGGAGGGATTGCATGCGGCTGCGGGCAGGATCATGTAAGAATACAATCCCTCAGTCAGCTTTGCTGACAGCTCCCTTTACACAAGGGAGCCCTGGGTGCGGCGCTTGCTGACAGCCCTTCACATTGGAAGCAGAACACCCCGCTGTGAAGCGAGGAAAAAGGAGAACTGCAAATTGGCACATAAGAAAGATTACAAGCCCGAGGATATCATGTTCCCCGAGCAGACCATTGTCCAGTCCGAGCTGGTGCAGGAGATGAAGAGCTCGTACATCGACTACGCCATGTCGGTCATCGTGGGACGCGCGCTGCCCGACGTGCGCGACGGCCTGAAGCCCGTGCACCGGCGGATTCTCTATGCCATGTACGAGGACGGGCTGACGTCCGACAAGCCCTTTAAAAAGTCCGCCACCTGCGTGGGCGACGTGCTGGGCCGGTACCATCCGCACGGCGACCAGTCGGTCTACGACGCGCTGGTGCGTCTGGCGCAGGATTTTTCCATGCGGTACTTACTCGTCGACGGCCACGGCAACTTCGGCTCCGTCGATGGAGACCCCCCTGCTGCCTACCGTTATACCGAGGCGCGCATGTCGAAGCTCTGCAACGAAATGCTGCGCGACATCGAAAAAGACACCGTCGACTGGGACCCCAACTTTGACGAGACGCGCAAAGAGCCGCGCGTGCTGCCGTCGCGCTTTCCGAATCTGCTGGTCAACGGCTCGTCGGGTATCGCCGTCGGCATGGCCACGAACATTCCGCCGCACAACCTGCGCGAGGTCATTGATGCGTGCGTGTGCGTGCTCGACAACCCCGAGGCGGAGCTCATTGACCTCATGGAGCACATTCAGGGCCCGGACTTCCCCACGCGCGGCATCATCATGGGCCGCAGCGGCATCCGCGCCGCCTACGCCACGGGCCGCGGCAAGATCACCGTGCGCGCGCGCACCGAGCTTGAGGAGTTCGGCCAGAACCGCGAGCGCATCATCGTGACGGAGCTTCCCTATCAGGTCAACAAGCGCCAGCTCATCGCCGCCATGGCCGAGCAGGTGCGCGACAAGCGCCTCGACGGCATCTCGGATATCCGCGACGAGACCGACCGCAACGGCATGCGCATCGTCATTGAGCTCAAAAAGGACGCAAATGCGCAGGTGGTCTTAAACCGCCTGTTTGCCCAGACGCAGATGCAGACCACGTTCGGCGTGACGATGCTGGCGCTGGTCAATGATCAGTCGCAGCCGCGTATTTTGTCGCTGCGGCACATTCTCGACGAATATCTGGCGTTCCAGGAGCAGGTCATCACCCGGCGCACCAAGTATGAGCTCAAAAAGGCGCAGGACCGCCAGCATGTGCTGCAGGGACTGCTCATCGCCGAGGACAACATTGACGAGGTCATCAAGACCATCCGCGAGAGCTACGACGACGCGAAGGAGCGTCTGATGGAGCGCTTCGGCCTGTCCGAGATTCAGGCACAGGTGGTGCTTGACATGCAGCTCAAGCGGCTGCAGGGGCTCGAGCGCGAGAAGCTGGAAAACGAGTACAAAGAGCTGGAAGAGCGCATCGCGTACTATCTGCGGCTGTTGTCCGACGAGCAGCTTCTCAAATCCGTCCTCAAGGAAGAGCTCATCGCCATCCGCGACAAGTTCGGCGACGACCGCCGCACCGAAATCCAGGACGTGGAGGACGAGATCGACATCGAAGATCTCATCGAACAGGAGCAGTGCGTCTTTACCATGTCGCACGCGGGCTATATCAAGCGCGTCCCGGCTTCGACCTACCGCAGCCAGAAGCGCGGCGGCCGCGGCGTGACGGGCATGACCACGCGCGAGGAGGATTTTGTCGAGGGCGTATTCTCGGCCTCGACGCACGATTACATTCTGTTCTTCACGAGCCTCGGCAAGGTCCACCGGCGCAAGGGCTACCAGATCCCGGAGGCCGGACGCATGGCCAAGGGCACGAATCTGGTGAACATTTTGCCGCTCGAGCCCGGCGAAAAGGTCACGGCCGGCATCACGGTGAAGGAATTTGACGAGGACAATCTGATCTTCGTCACCAGGCAGGGCACGGTCAAGCGCCTGACGCTCTCGTGCCTCAACACCGCAAGAAAAGCGGGCATCCGCGCACTGACGCTGACGGAAGGCGACGAGCTGATCGCGGTCATGAAGACCACGGGCGAAAACGATATTCTGCTCGCCACCAGAAACGGTATGGCCATCTGCTTCAACGAAAATGACGTGCGCGTCATGGGCCGGGACGCAGCCGGCGTGAAGGGCATTACGCTCTCTGGCGGCGACTACGTCGTGGGCGCGGGCATCGTGGCCGAGGGCAAGCAGCTTCTCAGCGTCACCGAGCTTGGCTACGGCAAGCGCACGGAGCTCAGCGAATATATGCGCCTCGGCGAAAACGGCCAGCGCCAGCCGCAGCAGCGCGGCGGCAAGGGATTGAAAAACTACAACCTCACGGCCAAGACCGGCTGCGTGGCGGGTGTTGCCATCGTGGGCGGCGACGACGATGTGATGCTCATTGAAAACGGCGGCGTCATCATCCGCATGCCGGTGTCGGACATCAACATCTACAAGCGCGATACGCAGGGCGTCATCCTCATGCGTGTGGAAGAGGGCAACCGCGTCATCTCCATCGAGCGCGTCGATGCGGAAGAAGCCGCGGAGCAGGCATGATGCTGAAAAATCGCTTCGCGGTTTTTCAGCAAGGGGCTGCGGCCTGCTGCATCGCACTCGCTTTGCTCGCACGTTTGCAGGCCGAGGCGTATTTTTCCCGACGTACACGCCGCCGGGAAAAATGATTTACATCGCTTTCGCGGCGTGCGCGCCGCGAAACTCTGCGAGGCTGACGGGAAAATGCCTGCAAGGCGGGATACGTTTTGCAAAAGAGCCACATGCAGGAGGGCAGCGTATTGAAAACTGTTACGATTTATACCGACGGCGCGTGTTCGGGCAATCCCGGCCCGGGCGGCTGCAGCCGCGCGAAGCGCGGCATACTTCCCTGTCGGGAAGGTGCCGGCGCAGCCGGCGAAAGGGGATCGAAACAAATCTTTACAGCCGCCGGCAGGAGGGCAGCGTATTGAAAACTGTTACGATTTATACCGACGGCGCGTGTTCGGGCAATCCCGGCCCGGGCGGCTGGTGCGCGATTCTGGAATACGCCGGGCAGGAGAAGCTGCTCTCCGGCGGCGAGGCAAACACCACCAACAACCGCATGGAGCTGACGGCCGTCATCACGGCGCTCGAGGCGCTGAAGGAGCCGTGCGAGGTGGAGCTGTACTCGGACTCCAAGTATGTCATCGACGCGCTGGAAAAGGGCTGGGCCAAGGGTTGGCGCGCGCGCGGCTGGGTGAAAGCCGACAAAAAACCCGCGCTGAACCCCGATCTCTGGCAGCGGCTTCTGCAGCAGACCGAGACGCACCGGCTGCACTGTCACTGGGTCAAAGGCCACGCGGCAAATGAAAAGAACAACCGCTGCGACCAGCAGGCCGTATTGGAAAGCCAGAAGTACAGGTAAGGCCAAGTGTGAACCGCTGCGCCTGTTATTGTATCAGTGCATTGCCGTGTTGCATGAAAAGCGAAGACGGAAAAAAACCCGCTGTTCGGACAAACGAACAGCGGGCGTTTTTTACTTGTTCTTGAGCAGGTCGCGGATCTCGGTGAGCAGGACCTCTTCCTTCGTGGGCTCGGGCGGCGCAGCGGGCGCGGGCTCTGCGGCGGGCTTTTCCAGCTTCTTCTTCGCGGTGTTGAACGCCTTGACGACAAGGAACACCACGAACGCGACGAGGATAAAGTCGATGATGGTCGTGAGGAACGTGCCGATGCCGATGACGACGGCCTCCTTGACCACCTCGCCGGCCTCATCCACAACAGCGGGCGCGAGCGTGACGTTGAGCTTCGCCAGATCGATGCCGCCGATCAGCCAGCCGATGAACGGCATGAACACGTCGTTGACCAGGCTCGTGGTGATCTTGCCGAACGCGCTGGCAATGATAACGCCGATGGCCATGTCCATGACATTGCCGCGCGAGATGAATTCCTTGAACTCATGGAAAAATTTCTTCATATGTACCTCCTTGTGTTATTCCGCGTCTGCGGGCGGCTGCTCTGTGGGCGCTTGCTGCTCTGAGACTTCTTCGGTGGGTGCCTCTGCTTCTTCTGCCGCCGCCTCCTCCTGCTCACAGCCGCCCTTGCAGCGCGCGGCGAGCGCCTTGAAATCGGGCAGCATAAAGCCCAGAGAAATCTCTGCCGCAGTCTTGCCCTCGTGCTTCTCGCTGGGATGGGTCTTGATCTGCCAGAGCAGCGCGCGGATGGTCTTCGTGCACTTTTTCTCATCGCTGTCGACGTAATAGGGGATGACGCTGGCGGCCAGCGCGGTGATGCCCAGTGCTTTCCAGAACTTTTTCATGGTGAACACTCCTTTCTCTGTTTTTATATAATATTCGCATCAGTGCTTCGGAATGAGAACCGTCTTGCCGCCCATATACGGCTGCAGCACGGCGGGGATGGTGACCGAGCCGTCGGCCTGCAGATGGTTTTCCAGGAAGGCAATCAGCATTCTCGGCGGCGCGACGCAGGTGTTGTTGAGCGTGTGGGCGAGGTAATTTTTGCCGTCTTCACCGCGGATGCGGATGTTGAGCCGGCGTGCCTGCGCGTCGCCGAGGTTCGAGCAGGAGCAGACCTCAAAATACTTCTGCTGGCGCGGGCTCCACGCTTCAATGTCGCAGGACTTGACCTTCAGGTCGGCCAGATCGCCCGAGCAGCAGACCAGCTGGCGCACGGGAATTTCGAGATTGCGGAACAGCTCGACCGAGTAGCGCCACAGCTTTTCATACCAGTCGTTCGAGTCCTCGGGCCGGCAGACGACGATCATCTCCTGCTTTTCAAACTGGTGGATGCGGTAGACGCCGCGCTCCTCCAGACCGTGGCTGCCGACCTCCTTGCGGAAGCAGGGGGAATACGACGTGAGCGTGAGCGGCAGCTGGTTTTCCGGCAGGATCTGGTCAATGAAGCGGCCGATCATGGTGTGCTCGCTCGTGCCGATGAGGTACAGGTCCTCGCCCTCGATCTTGTACATCATGGCCTCCATCTCAGGGAAGCTCATGACGCCCTTGACCACGTCGCCGTGCATCATAAATGGCGGAATGACGTAGGTGAAGTGCTTCTCGTCGATCATGAAATCGCGCGCGTAGGCCAGAACCGCCTCGTGCAGCCGCGCGATATCGCCAAGCAGGTAATAAAAGCCCATACCGGCGACGCGGCCTGCCGCGTCCTTGTCGATGCCGTCGAAGCGGGCCATGATATCGACGTGATGCGGGACTTCAAAATCGGGCACGACGGGCTCGCCGAAGCGCGCGGCCTCGACGTTGTGGCTGTCGTCCGGGCCGATGGGCACGGAGGGGTCGATGATGTTGGGGATGACGTAGAGAATCTCACGGATTTTTCCTTCCAGCTCGGTCTGCTCGGCGTCCAGCTGCACGCGGCGCTCGTCATCTTGCTTGACGGTGGCGTTATTGGCGTCGATCTGCGCCTGCAGCTCGGCCTTTTTGGCCTCGTCGGTGCACTTTTTGAGCTGGCCGTAGAGCGGACCATTGGCCTTGGAGAGCTTGTTGCGCGCGGCCTTCAGGCTTTCGGCCTCCTGCTGCGTGGCGCGCTTTTTCGCGTCGAGCGCGATGACCTCGTCAACCAGCGGAAGCTTTTCATCCTGAAACTTCTTGCGGATATTTTCCTTGACGGCGTCGGGATTTTCCCGGATAAATTTCATGTCTAACATAGTTTTACCTCTCAATGATTGCCCAGAAGCGACTCGTACACGGCAAGCGCCTGATCGGACAGATACGCTTTGTTGGCCTCAACGGTATCGATGGCGCGCGAGAAACTGACGTTTCCTTCCTGCGTCTGGCAGCCCAGCGCTGTGATGAGCGCGTCGTAAGCGCGCTTTGTCGCGGTGAGCGCCGACTCGGCCTCGGCGAGCGCGCCGTCCAGCGTTTCGGCCTGCGTCTGCGCGGCGGCCTCGCTTTTGGTGAGCGCTTCCAGCTGGTTTTCCAGATCCTTGATCTGCTCCTGCTGCTGCGCGATGGTCTCGCGCTGCTCGCGCGCCTCATCCTGCAGCTGGCGGTTCTGCTCCTGCAGCTGTTCGGCATTGGCCAGCGCGCTGGAGTTGTTCTTGCTCAGCTCCGAAATCGTGGTCTGCGAGTTATGCATCTGCAGCACCAGCGACAGCGCCACAAATACGAACGCCACAAGAAGCAGCACGGCCAGATACCGCAGCAGCGCGTTCTTCCGTTTTTCGCTCAGCGTGCCGTCGTTCTGGCGGTTTTCCTCTTCGTTCATGCTTTCATCCCTTTCCGGCGATACCCTGCAGCGCTTCATACAGCTGCTGCAGATCTTCCTCGCCGTAATATTCCAGCTCCACACGGCCCTTGCGCTTGCCCGCTACGATTTTGACCCCGCGGCCAAGGCGTTTGGAAAGCTCCTTCTGGCACTCGGCCAGATAGTCGACGGCGAGGGGCTTTTGCGGCGCGGGAGTGGAAATTTTTGACATTTTCTTGCACATGGCCTCGGTCTGCCGCACGGACAGCTGCAGCGCGATGACCTTCTGCGCAACGGCGTGCTGCTCGCCCGGGGTTTTGAGCGCCAGAAGCGCCCGCGCGTGACCGGCGGAGAGCTTGCCCGACCGGACCAGCTCCAGAACCGGCTGCGGCAGCGCAAGCAGACGCATGGCGTTTGCCACGGCGGGCCGTGATTTTCCCACGCGCGCAGCGGCCTGCTCCTGCGTCATGCCGTATTCCTGCATCAGCTGCTGGTAGCCCTGCGCCTCTTCAATGGGGTTCAGGTCCGCGCGCTGCAGGTTTTCGATGAGCGCCAGCTCCATGGCCTTCTTGTCGTCGGCCTCGATGATGACGACCGGCACCTCGTCAAGACCGGCCAGACGGGCCGCGCGCCAGCGGCGTTCACCGGCGATGATCTGATAGAAGCCACTGGGCATTTTGCGCACCGTGAGCGGCTGGATGACGCCGTGCTCGCGGATGGACGCGGCCAGCTCGTCCAGCGCTTCGGGCTCAAACGTTTTTCTCGGCTGCAGCGGATTGGGCTCTACCTTTTGCAGCGGCAATCGAACGGCGCCGTCGGGTGAAGGCTCACTCAGAGCGCTCTCGCCCAGCAGCGCGCCAAGGCCCTTGCCCAGACCTCGTTGTGTTGGCATGATGATTCCTCCTGTATGTCCGGCCCGGTCAGTCCGGGCGTTTTTTCAGAATTTCCTCGGCGAGCTTCTGATAGGCTGCCGCGCCGCGGCTGAACCGGTCATAGGCAAAGACGGGCAGCCCGTGGCTGGGCGCTTCGCTGAGACGGACGTTGCGCGGGATGACGGCCGCGAAGACCTTCCCCGGGAAATGGCGGCGCACCTCCTCGGCCACCTGCGCCGAGAAATTCGTCCGCCCGTCAAACATCGTGAGCAGCACCCCGAAAATCTCCAGCCCCGGATTGAGCCGCCGCTTGACCGCGCGCAGCGTCATCATCAGATCGGAAAGGCCCTCGAGTGCGTAGTACTCGCACTGCACGGGGATGAGGATGGAATCCGCCGCGCAGAGGGCGTTGAGCGTCAGAAGCTCGAGCGACGGCGGACAGTCGATGAACACATCGTCATACTGGCTGCGCAGCGGCGCAAGCGCGTCTTTGAGCATATACTCCCTGCGCTCCAGCCCCACCAGCTCCACCGCCGCGCCCGAAAGCGCCGCGGAAGACGCGATGAGGTCGCAATAATCGGTGTGGATGACGGCGCGGGCTGCGTCCTCGCCGCCGATGACCACGTCATAGCTTGCCCGCGCGACGCGCGATTTTTCCACGCCGAGGCCCGATGTGGCATTGGCCTGCGGGTCAAAGTCGCACAGCAGCACGCGCCGGCCCGCGCGGTGCAGCGCCGCGCAGAGGTTGACGGCCGTGGTCGTCTTGCCCACGCCGCCTTTTTGATTGACGATCGCTATGATTCTGCCCATCGCGCGCCTTCTTTCATTTTCTGTCTGTGTCATATTATATCCGTTTGTATGGATAAATGCAATAGAGTGTGCAGGGATTTTGATTGTTTCACGTGAAACAATCAAAATCCCCGGCGCTGCGCGCCGGGGATTTGCTCAGTATTCACGAATCACAGCCTTGACCTTGCCGACGATGGTGGCGTGCGTGCCGTCAATCGGCTCGTAGGCGGGATTCTCGGGCAGCAGCCACACCTTGCCGCCCTTTTTCTGAAAGCGCTTGACCGTGGCGGAGTCGTCGAGCAGCGCGACGACAATTTCGCCGTTCTCGGCCGTGTTCTGCGGGCGGACGACGACTTTGTCGCCGCTCAGGATTCCGGCGTTTATCATCGAGTCACCGCGCACGCGCAGCGCAAAGCAGTCCGCCTGTCCGTCCCACGGGATGTAGCCCTCGATGTTCTCAACGGCCAGAATCGGCTGGCCGGCCGTGACCACGCCGAGAACGGGGATGCGCCCTGCGCGTCCGCCGCCCGGCAGGCTGATGGTGCGCTTTTTCATTTCGTCCATGCTGATCAGCCCCGCGTCGCGCAGGGCGTTGAGGTGATAATGCACCGTGGCCGTGGACTGCAGGCCGACGGCGGCGCAGATCTCGCGCACGGACGGCGCGTAGCCGTTTTCCTGTGTGAACTGCCGCAGAAATTCCAATATTTCCTCACGCTTGGTTGTCGTGCGTGCCATATGACCGACTCCTTTTTCAGGTTCTGGCAGTAGTATAGCACACGCGCGATAAAAAATCAAACGTTTGTTTCTGAATATTTACAGCCCTGTGCCGTCGAAGTCAGGGATGTAGTCCGCGCTCGCGGCAGAGAAGTCCTGCGTGAAGCCGCTTTCGATGCCGAGCAGCTCCAGATATGACAGCGCCGCGTCGTATTCCGTCTCTGAGATGGGCCTGTCAAAGGGCGGCGTGTTTTTCATCCGCCCGGCGGGGGTATACTGGCTCATGAGACTGAAGAGCACGCCGCCGCCGGGAAACGACTCCGCAAACCAGTCCAGGACGCCCAGCGTATTGTCAAGCTGCCCCGGCAGCATCAGATGCCGCACGATCATGCCGCGCGTCATGATGCCGTCTTCGATGACAGCGCCGCCCACCTGCCGGTACATCTCGCAGATGGCGGCCTTCGCCGTCTGCACATAGTCCGGTGCGGCAGACAGGCGCGCGGCGAGCGTGTTGGCGGAATACTTCATGTCCGGCAGGTAGATGTCGATGAGGCCGTCAAGCGCGCGCAGCGTATCGACCGACTCATACCCGCCGCAGTTGTAAACGACCGGCACCGGCAGCCTGGGCGTGAGCGCGGGCAGGATCGACGGCAGAAAGTGCGCCGGCGTGACGAGATTGATGTTCTGCACGCCGCTGTCGATGAGCCGCTCGAAGATTTCACGCAGATGCGCGGACGAGATCTCCCTGCCGCGGCCCTGAAGCGAAATCACGTCATTCTGGCAGAAGCGGCAGCCCAGTGTGCAGCCGGAGAAGAAGACCGCGCCGCTGCCGTAGCTGCCGGAGATGACCGGCTCCTCCCAGTAATGTGCAGCAGCGCGCGCCGCGACAATGTGTCCCGGCATCCGGCAAAAGCCCGTCTGACCCGCCGTGCGGTCGACGCGGCACGCGCGCGGGCAGAGCGTGCAGGATTCATAAGAAAGCATGGCAGACCTCCTCGCTGCTTGAACGGCAGCAGAATCTATGATAAGATAGGAGCAGCCAAAAATCAAGCTGTTTTGCGGCTTTTGCCGCACACGAAAGGAGCACCTATGAAGAAAGTTACCGCCGCGCTGGCGGCGCTCGTCATCCTGGTTTCACTTACCGCCTGCCGGAAGCAGCCCGCGACAGCGGAAGCTGCCGCCGCACAGCCCGCGCCCGCAGTTTCCGGGGCGCAGCCGGAACCGGCGCAGGAGCCGGAGACTGCGCCCGCGCAGCCGCCCGCGCGCGAGATCGAACCAGAGCCTGCGCAGCAGGACGGAGAAGCAGATGTATATACCGGGGTCTTTACGGATGAGCCGCTCACGCTCGCAGCCGACGTGGAGGAGATCGTGAGCTACAGCATCACAGTGCCGCAGGTGACGCTGGATCATGCGGATGCGGCGCAATACATCAATGAAGGCTTCGCCGCGCTGGCGGACAGCCTCGTACAGTATGCGCAGGAGACGGTCTACAAAACGGCGCAGGAAAAGGGCACCATCGGCTTTTTGGAAGGCGATTACACCATTACGATTGACGCAACGCAGCTCATCGTGGACTACACGCGCACCGAGCGCTATGCGGGCGAGGAGCTGGCCGGCGTAAGCAGCCGTACGTTCTGCTTTGACGTGCTGACCGGCGAGCAGATCATAACGGAGTAAAAATGTTTCACGTGAAACACAAAAAAGTGAGGAACGCGAAATGAAAACGAATGACGTGTTGGAACTGACTGTCACCGGCTATACATCAGACGGCGAGGGCGTGGCCCGCGCAGACGGGGAAGTGGTGTTCATCCCCGGCGCAATCGCGGGCGAAACGGTGCGTGCACGCATTGTGAACGTGGGCAAGACCTGCGCGCACGGAGAAATATTACAGGTGCTGCAGCCGTCCGGGCACCGCGTACAGCCGGCATGTCCTGATTTTCCGGACTGCGGCGGCTGTGACTTCTGGCATATGGACTACGAGGAGGAGTGCCGGCTCAAACAGCAGCGCGTCATCGACGCGCTCACGCGCATCGCAGGTGCGGCGCTTCCGGCGCTTCCCATGCACGGCGCGAAGTGCTGCGAGGGATACCGCAACAAGGTGCAGTTCCCGGTCACAATGCAAAACGGCAGCCCGGCCGCCGGTTTTTTCCGCGCGCGCACGCACGAGGTCGTTTGCGTAAAAGACTGCCGCATCCAGCCAAGCTGCGCCGGTCGGGTGCGCGCGGCGGTGCTGGATTGGATGCGGCAATACAGCATCCGCGCCTACGACGAGCGCGCACACACGGGCTACATCCGCCACATCTATCTGCGCGTGGGCGAAGCGACGGGGCAGCTGCTCGTGTGCGTGGTGGCAAACTGTGAAGCGCTGCCGAAGAAAAAGCAGCTGTGTCAGACGCTTCTGGCCGCAGAGCCGCAAATCACCAGCATCGTCGTCAGCTACAACACCAGAAAGGGAAATACCGTCCTCGGCACGCGCGAGGAGGTGCTGTACGGCCCGGGATATATGGAAGACGAGCTGCTGGGCCTGCGCTTGCGCCTGTCGGCGCGGTCATTTTATCAGGTAAACCACGACCAGGCCGAACGGCTGTATGAAAAAGCGCTGGAGTTTGCCGCGCTGGACAAGACGCAGACGGCGCTCGACCTCTACTGCGGCACGGGCACGATCACGCTGTGTCTTGCACGGCAGGCGGGGCGCGCCATCGGCGTGGAGATCGTGGACGCCGCGATCGCCGACGCGAAGCAGAACGCCGCGCGCAACGGCCTTACAAACGCGGAGTTTTTCTGCGCCGACGCGTCCGAGGCCGCAAAGCGGCTGGCCGGCGAGGGAACCCGGCCCGACGTGATCGTGGTCGACCCGCCCAGAAAGGGCGTGAGCATGGACGTGGTGGACGCGATGGCAGAAATGTCGCCCGCGCGCATCGTATATGTCTCCTGCGACCCTGCTACACTGGCGCGGGACGTGAAGCTGCTCGCACAGCGCGGCTATGCGCTCGAACGGGCCGAGGCGTTCGACCTGTTCCCCCGCTGCGCGCATGTGGAGACGGTTGTCTTGCTTTCCAAGGGTGAGGTCGACTCGAAAAAGATTCGGGTTGAGTTCTCTTTGGAAGATATGGATATGTCGGAGTTCCA
>SFHJ01000055.1 GCA_004555655.1 Clostridiales bacterium | reverse complement strand
CTCCTTGGAAAAGGGCGGCATCGAAAAGCACAATGACCTGATCCGCCGCTTTCTGCGGAAGGGCAAGCGTACGGATTCCTTTTGCGCAGATGACATCCTGGCTGTTGGCTTTGAGCCAATGCACTCCCCCCTGAAAGATTTTGGACTATCAGAAACCAGACGAAGCGTTTGAGGCCGGGATGGATGCAATCTATGCCGCGTAACAATCCGCTGGGCCTCAAAACATCTTGGCTCAGTGTCAGCCAAGGTCAGACTGATCCAGTATGTATAATTGGTCTAAACAGTGAAATAGTTATCGTTATAAGATGCACACCCTTCTGGCTCAAAATGCACACCCCATAGACCTTTCGTTATAAAGTATATACAGAGAAAAGCAAACAGGCTCTGCAGCGACCGTTTCAGAATCGCTGTAGAGCCTGTTATCATTAAAAAGTATCGAAAAAACCTTGCAAATCAAGGACTTTACACAAAAGAAACTGGACACCCGCTTCGATACTCGTCGTATCAAAATCGGTGTCCAGTTATGGTGCGAGAGATGAGACTTGAACTCACACGACTGTTGCCACACGCCCCTCAAACGTGCCTGTCTACCTATTCCAGCACTCTCGCGTCGCATCATTCACAATGCTTAATCATTATAATCATCTGTGGAGCATTTGTCAACCGGAATTTTTCGTTTCCTGCATCTGCGTATGCTTTTTTCTCTTGCGAAACATAGCCTCTTCTGTTATAATGCAGGGAGTATCTTCTGCGCGGAAGGCGGTGAGATCGTCAGTGCCGAAATTCTTTGTTTCTCCCGGCGATATCCGCGGCGGCTTTCTTGTGCTCAGCGGTGAGAACGCTGCGCATGCAAAGGTGCTGCGTCTGAAATGCGGCGACAGTGTGACGGTCTGCGATGGAGCCGGCTGTGACTACGCCTGCACGGTGTCCGACGTCAGCCCCGGCCAGTTCAGCCTGGTTGTGCATTCGCACTCGCCCTCGGCGGCCGAGCCCTCGGTGCGCTGCAGCGTCTACATGGCGTACGCCAAATCGGACAAACTTGAGCACGTCATTCAGAAGGCGACCGAGCTTGGCGCAAGCGAGATTGTAGCCTTCCCCTCTGCCCGTTGCGTGGCGCGCCCGGACGAGAAATCGCTCGCGAAAAAGTGCGAACGCTGGCAGAAGATTGCCGCCTCGGCCGCAGAACAGTCGGGCCGCGGCAGAATCCCCAAAGTGATCACCGCCGAAAGCTTCCGGCACGCCGTATCACGCGCGTGCCAAAGCGATCTGGCGCTTTTTCCCTATGAAAATGAGCAGCGGCTTTCGCTGCGCGCAGCGCTCGGCGCGGGCGGCTATCGCTCCGTGTCGGTCATGACTGGCCCTGAGGGCGGTTTTACCCCTGACGAGGTCGCGCTGGCGCGTGATGCGGGCATGCAGGTCTGCTCGCTCGGTCCGCGCATACTGCGCTGTGAGACGGCGCCGCTTTGCGCGCTGACGGCAATTTTGTTTGCTGCCGGCGATCTGGACTGAGTAACAACGCGAAAAGGATTGATGTTAAGATGCCTCAGAAGACGACTCCTGTAACAAAGAATACAAAGGCAAAACCCAAAAGCGACCCTACGGTCTACCTGGTCGTGGCGGCGGGCGTGCTGATGGTTGCGTCCATTTTGCTGCTGCGGCAGCTCGCGCGCAACTACGTGCTCGACGGCGGTTTTATGCGGATCTACATGGCCTCGCGCAGCGCGGCGTGGATCTGCCTCGGCGTGGCCATTGTGTCGCTGGGCCTGCTCATTGCCCTGCGCAAGCCGGTCGTGCGCGCTGTGTGCCCGTACGTTCTGGCGCTCAGCCTGCTCTGGGCGCTCACTGCCGCGGTCCTGCGCAACTACTGGGTCAATCAGATGATGCCGCTGTATCTGCTGCACGCGTCGGTCTACTGCCTGTACATTGTCTATGAGCTTTACCGCGCTGAGTTCTTCTGTGTCTCGCTCGCCACAGTCACGGCAGGCGTGAGCTTCTATCTCTACCATATCGGCCTGGGCCCGAACCTGCGCTGCTTCATCATCGGCGCGACGCTGGTGCTGGTGCTCGCGGGCGTGCTGCTGACAGCACTTTTCTGCAGCAGACACAAGGGCGCGTTTGTTCTGCGCGGCAAGGAGCGCCGCGTATTCCCCAAGGCGTTCAATCCCCTTCTGATTTATATCACATGCCTGATCTGGTTCGTCTGCTTTGTGCTCTGCCTCATTCTCGGTCCGGCGTTCGCGTATTACTGCATCTTCGCCGTTGTCGCCTATGAGCTCATCGCTGCCGTGTATTACACGTTCCAGCTCAAATAATTTTCCTCATATCCCCCACCCTCTTGTCCATACAATGGACAAGAGGGTGATTTTTTGCGCAAAAACCGTTCGATCTTTTATCACACACTGCTTCTGACAGGCGTGAACGTGCTGCTGCGCGGCATCTCCATGCTGTTTCAGGTCTATCTCGCCGGACGGATTGGCCCGGCCGGGATCGGGCTTCTGCAGCTAATCCTGAGTGTGGGCGGCCTTGCGATGACGCTGGGCGTCTCCGGCGCGCGCGTGGCGGTTTTGTACCTGTGCGCCGAGGAGTTTGGCCGCCGCAGGCCATACGGCGTGCGCAGCGCGGTCATCCACGCGCTCATCTACGGCGCGGCGTGCAGCACGCTTGCCGCAATGGCGCTGTGTCTCGGCGCCGGTCCTGCCGCTGAATACTGGGTGGGCGACATGCGCGCAGCACCTGCGCTGCGGCTTCTGGCGCTCAGCCTGCCCGCCAATACGTTCTGCGCAATTCTGGGCGGCTATTTCACGGCCTGCGGCCGCATCCGCCGTCTGGCGTTTGTCGAGGTTGCCGAGCGGCTCATCTCGCTGGCGCTCACGTTCGCGCTGCTATCCCGGGCGGGGCAGGAGCTGACGCGCGCATGCTGCGCCATCGTGCTCGGCAGCGGCCTTGGCGCCGCGGTAAGCGCGGCGTGGCTGTTTCGCCTGTTTGTGCGTGCAAATCGTGTGAAAGCCCCGTCCGGGCCGCTGCACATGCCGTCAAGGCTGCTGCGGCTTACAGGCCCGCTGGCGCTGAGCGACTATCTGCGTGCGGGGCTCAACACGCTCGAGCAGTTTCTGATTCCGTGGGGCCTTGCGCGCGCGGGCAAGTCGCAGGCAGCCTCCATGGCCGCTTACGGCACGATCTGCGGCATGGTTTTCCCCGTGCTCATGTTCCCCGCTTCGGCGCTGTACGCGCTGTCAGACCTTCTCGTGCCGGAGCTGGCCCGTGCATGCGCTGAGGAAAACCGGCCGCGCATCCACATGTTGACGGACAGGTGCCTGCGCATGGGCGCGCTGTTTGCAGGCGGCTGCGCAGCGCTGATGCTGTCATTGGCGGACAGCCTCGGCCAGCTTTTGTACCGCAGCCCGGAGGCCGGGCACTACCTGCGGCTGTTCGCCCCCACAATTCTGTTTTTGTATCTCGACGCCATTGTCGACGGCATGTGCAAGGGGCTGGGCCAGCAGCTGGCCTCGGCGCGGTACAACACCATTACGTCGTTTCTCGACGTCGTTTTCCTGTACCTGCTGCTCATCACGCATCTGATCAACTTTGCACTCAGTCTGCGCAGACTTCTGCGCGTCACCGGCTATCTCCCGCCTGCCGGCTTTTTTGCAAAGGTACTGCTCTGCGCCGGGGCGTCGGGCCTCGGCTGCTTCTGCTTTTCCCTGTCAAACGTCTGGATGCAGCTCTGTGTGCGGTGTGCCGCGTTCGCGCTTGTGTTTGCGCTTTTCCTGCAGCTCACCGGCACTCTTTCGCGCGCGGACACGCAGTGGCTGCGCGCCACGCTTTTCCCCGGCGGCGCGCGGAAAAAGTCTGTTGACACAGGCGGCAAAACTTTCTACAATTAGGCTGTATGTGCGGCTTTTCGCCGCAAAAACAGCAAAAGAAGGATAGCTCCATGATCAGTTTTCGCAACGACTACTCCGAAGGCGCGCTGCCGCAGGTGCTGCAGGCGCTGACCGACACCAATTTTGAAGCCACCTGCGGCTATGGCTGCGACGAATACTGCGCCCGGGCGGCCCATGCTGTGCGCAGCCGTTTCGCCTGCCCCACGGCTGACGTACACCTGATGGTTGGCGGCACCGTCACAAATCTTACCGCCATCGCGGCGTTTCTGCGCCCGTATCAGGCCGTCATTACGGTCACGAGCGCGCACATCAATGTGCATGAGACGGGCTCGATTGAAGCCGGCGGCCACAAGATCCTGTGCGCCGACGCGCCTGACGGCAAGCTGACGCCGCAGATGGTACGCCGCATCCTGCGCGAGCATCAATACGGCAAAAATGAACACATGGTGCAGCCGAAGCTCGTCTATATCTCCGACGCCACCGAGCTCGGCACCATTTATACCAAATCCGAGCTTACGGCGCTGCGCGCGGTGTGCGACGAGTACGGTCTGTATCTGTATCTCGATGGCGCGCGCCTGGCTCCGGCGCTCGTGGCGAAGGGAAACGACCTTGCGCCCGAGGATTTTGCGCAGCTGTGCGACGCGTTCTACATCGGCGGCACGAAAAACGGCCTGCTCTTCGGCGAAGCGCTTGTGATCGTAAATGACGCGCTGAAACCCGATTTCCGCCATATGATCAAGCAGCGTGGCGGGATGTTTGCCAAAGGGCGGCTGCTCGGTGTGCAGTTTCTGGCGTATTTTGAAGACGACCTCTGGCTCACTGCCGCGCGCCACGCCGTTGTGGCTGCGCAGCGCATCGCGCGCGCCTTCACGCAGGCGGGCTACCGCCTGCTGGCCGACTCGCCTACCAACCAGATCTTCCCCATCGTGTCGAATGAAAAAATGGCTGAACTGGCGAAGACGTTTATTTTTGAAGAAAATGCACCGGTCGGCGAGACACATACGGCCATCCGCTTCGTGACCTCGTGGGCTACGAAGGACGCGGACGTGGATGCGCTGGTACACGCGCTGTGAGCGCCGTCATCCACCCATTTCCGCCGCTGTATGACGCGCGATCCCGCGTGCTGATTCTCGGCTCATTCCCGTCGGTCAAATCACGCGAGGCGATGTTCTTTTACGGCCATCCGCGCAACCGCTTCTGGCGCGTGCTGGCCGCGCTGCTCGGCTGCGGGGTTCCGCAGACGGTGGAGGAAAAGAAGTCCATGCTGCACGCGCACCATCTTGCGCTCTGGGACGTTATCGCCAGCTGTGAGATCACGGGCTCGAGCGACAGCAGCATCAAAAATGCCCGTCCCAACGACCTGCGGCCCATCTTTGCCGGCGCGCCCATCGCAGCTGTCTTCTGCAATGGCCAGACAGCCTACCGGCTGTACTGCAGGTACCTGGAACCCGTCTGCGGCCGCGCGGCTGCCTGCCTGCCGTCGACCAGCCCGGCCAACGCATCGTGTTCCGTTGAACAGCTGTGCGCTGCATGGCGCAGTATTTTGCAGTATCTGTAAATTACAACCTGCCGTGTGCATTTGTCAAGAAGAAGCAGACGGTGATTATCTTTTTACAAAAAGCCTGATTATGGGATATCCCATAATCAGGCTTTCGTATTGATACCATATGGTATTTTGGCAGATCCATGCCATGCATTACACATGCTGAAAAGCAGCGCGGCCGGTCTTCCGGCGTCACCAGCCTTTCATCGGCTATGACCGGCTGAAGAGAACTGCAGGGGCCATTGCCGGTCCCGCTACCAGAAGAAAGCGCCTACGCACTGACCATACAGCGCAATGACAGCGCCGCCCATATTTTTCTTTTACACGCCGCGCTGCATCTCGTCAATGGATGCGAGGATGGAGTCGGCCATGTAGTCGAGCTGCTCCTTCGTCAGGCCATAGACCGGGAAGTGCGTGAAACGGCGGTCGAAGACCTCCTCAGTGACGGGGCAGGTTGCCGCGATGGCTGCTTCGTCATAGCCCAGATCCTTGAGCACCTGGAAGCGGTACAGCGGGCCAAAATGCGCAATCTCCGTCACGCCCTTTTCCGCCAGCTTCTTCTTCAGCACCTGCACGTCGCCGCCGGCCTTCTCGGGGTCGATCTGCAGCTGGTACAGATGGAACGTGGGCTTGCAGCCGTCGCCGCCCAGATCCTGCAGAATCAGCGCATCGCAGCCGGCAAGGCGGCTGTTGAGATACGTGGCTGCCTGACGGCGGGCCTCGATGATCTTCTCAATGCGCGCAATCTGAAGCTGCAGGCCGAGGCCCTGGATCTCGGTGGTGGAGAAGTTGGTGGCCACAAAGATATGGCCGTCCTTGCCCTGGATGGGCGTGACGTCATAGAGCCAGTTCTTGATCTTTTTCGAGAAATCTGTACCAAGGAAGCGGGCGCGCTTGATCTCGGGGCGGAAGTCCTCAATGGTGGTGGTCAGGATGCCGCCTTCGCCGAAGGAGGTGATATTCTTGACCTCATGGAACGAGAACGATCCGAAATGGCCGATCGTGCCGAGCTTGCGGCCCTTGTATTCACCGCCGAACGCGTGCGCCGCGTCCTCAAGCACAATAATATCATGCTGTCTGGCAAGCTCCATGATGGGGTCCATGTCGACGGGATAGCCGCCGATGTGCACGGGCACGATCATCTTCGTCTTGTCGGTAATCTTTCTGGCCACGTCGGCCGGGTCCATGTTGAGCGTGCGCGGGTCGACGTCGGCAAAGACGATCTTGCAGCCGATGGACAGCGGATACGCCATCGTGGCGGCAAAGGTGATGGCCGGAACAATGACCTCATCGCCGGGTTTGAGGCCGGTGTATTTGCACGCGATCTCAAAGCCCGCGGTGCAGTTGGTCAAAAATGCGCAGCCCTCTGTCTTGAGGTACTCATCGCACATCGCCTCGGCCTTGGCGACCTCTTTGTCAAGAGACAGCTTTGCAGGCGGCTCGGACACCTTGTCGAGCGCGTAGATCTCTTTCTCCACTGCCTGCATCGCGGCGTCGTACGCCTCGCCATGACCCGTCATCATGAACTTGATGATGGTCATCAGGTCTTCCGCGTTGTAGTTCTCGCCGACCGCTGCCCAGGGCACCTTGGTCTCACCGGTATTGTATCTGAAATCAGACGCTTTCTTTTTTGCTTTTGCTTCGTTTGCCATAGTTTGACTCCTTTCAAA
Organism: Clostridiales bacterium; assembly: GCA_004555655.1. GTDB lineage: Bacteria > Bacillota > Clostridia > Oscillospirales > Oscillospiraceae > CAG-170. The sequence goes on along the minus strand of SFHJ01000055.1, from coordinate 292 downwards.
TCCACAATCTGTTCGTCTTCTGCTTGCAGATCGGAATTCACGGGTCCCGGCAGCAGTTGAAAAGCCCGTGGGATATATACTCGTACACGATATTCCACCTCCCGCAATCGCCGCTTCCTGTCAACGTGCAAAAAAGCACTTCAAGGGCTTCTTTTACAGCGTCACGACGCACTTTTCATCATTGGAGCGGTAAGCCGCCTCCATGACCCTCTGCACCTGCACGGCCTGCTCGGCGGGAACCTCCACCGGCGCGCCGGTCAGAATCGAATTCGAGAAGCTGGCAACCTCTCTG
>SFHJ01000032.1 GCA_004555655.1 Clostridiales bacterium | reverse complement strand
AGGATATTCCTTACGACATTCGGCATTGACTACGACGCCATTACCAAGGAGCAATTTATCAATCTCATCGAAGTGTTAAAGTTGTCCAAACACATGAAACGCCCAACTAACCAGCGTGGCAAGGCACGGCCATACCAGCCGCATGGAAAAGGGAAACGGAAACGCAAATAAACAGAAAAACACGCCATACTCAACCTTTGAAGCTGAATATGGCGTGTTTTTTCGTTGACCAATCCCGTCTGACAGATGCTCATTTCGTGTTATTTGGCTAACACTGTTTTACGAACACCTGCCCTTCGGCCCGCGGTTTTTTTGCGCTGAAAAACACAAAGCGGCCGCGGCGTGCATATGGTAGTTATAGCGGAACGACTTCATACACCCATGTTGGAATTTATTTCTGAGGAGTGATGCATATGGATATGAGTCAACCCAATTCCAGCTACATGACGACAGGGCGGCAGGGCGGCTTTGAGCAGGAGCAGGGCTGCCCGCCGGAGCCGCCTGCATGCGCGCGCCCGGACGATATCGACTGCGGCTGCGCCTGCGCGGCGGGAATGGCGGCGGCACTGGAGCTGCTGTGTGACGCGCGCCTGGCGGAGCTGGTCGATTTTTCGCAGTTTGCGTTTGTGACCGGCGGATTCGTGCTGGGTTCGTCGCTGAACTGCCCGGACAATTCCACGGCCCCGTATGACAACTTCACCGGGCCGCTGGCCGGCGTGTTCGAGCGCATCACGCCGTGCACATGTGAAAATCTCGAGGTGTCGGGGCAGATCTACTACCCCATCCCCGTCTGCTCGAGCGAGACGTGCTGCGCGGGCGGCCCGGCGTTTGACGTGGAAGAGGTCGCGCTGTGCGCGCTGAAGGCTGTGGCTTTCGGCGTAAGCGCAGGCACAACAACGGCGGAGACTGAGGCAAACTATCAGCAGCTCAAACGCCTTTTGTGGCAGGCGCTGCACTGCAGCGCGTGTACGCCTGCTGCGGTTCCGACCAAGGCGACGCCGTGTGACAGCACGACCGGCAGCATCAGCCGCAGGCGCACACTGTCTGTGACGGCCGGGCCGCTGCTCGTGGCGAACGCGGCGGTGCTGGGCACCGTGGGAAACGTTGTAGTGCTGGCCAACGACGCCGACCGCAGGTTCTATTTCATCTGCGACGACAGCGTGGATTTCATCGGGTAGACGCGGCGGCGCCCCGGAGTTTTCTCCGGGGCGCCGCTTTCTGCATTGCCCGTGTAAAGCGCGCACAGCGCGAGCTGGCGGTTGCTTTTTCAGACAAAATCCGCTATGATGTATGCAAAAAGACTTCAAGTTTTTTCCATGCTTTTTGTTCTGCCAACGGCAGATACTATCACAAAGGAGTGAGTCATTTGAACAGCTCTCTGGATCAGCTTCTGCAGGCGTTCGACTGTGTCGCGCAGCCCGTGTTTTTCGCCAGTGCGGGGCAGATCACCTATGCAAATACCGCCGCCCGGCAGCAGCTTGTCGCGCCCGGCATGGCGCTCGATGCGCTGACGCCCGGCAGCCGGCCGGTTTTGGACGCCGCGCCGGACGGCGCGCAGCAGCTGTCCGTGCAGCTTGCAGGCGGTGTGTACAACGCCGTCGCCCGCCCGATGGAGGGCGGCAGGCTCTTTGTCGTGCAGCAGGGCGGCCCGGACGCCGGCACAGGCGTGCAGCTGCAGACGCTTGCTTCGGTCGCGCGCGCGATGCGTGTGCCGCTGACGAATCTGTTCGGCGCCGCCGGCGCGGTTTTCCCCCGGCTCGAGGAGCTAGAGGAGCCGGACGTGCAGCGGCAGATGTCCAGCATCAACCGCGCGCTCTACCAGCTCATGCACCTGAGCTGCAACCTCGGTGATTTTACCGCGGCGGCGGCGGGCGAGATGCGGCTGCTGCGCGAGAAGACCGAGCTGTGCGACTTTTTCTACGGCGTGGTCGCGCGCACGGAGCCGCTCTGCGCGGCAGCGGGCGCGTCGCTTGCCTGTGAGCTGCCGCAGAAGCTGGTGAACGCCTGGATCGACCGGCAGAAGATCGAGCGGTGTGTATTGAATCTTGTCTCCAATGCCATACGCCACGCGGACGGGCCTGCACGCATCCGCCTGCGGCTGCTGCGCAGCGGAAAACAGGCGCTGGTGCAGGTCGCGTGCAACCAGAGCGCGTTTTCCGACGCCGATCTGGCCGAGGCGTTCTCGCGCCACGCCACCAGCGCGCCGCTTCCGAGCCCCAACTGGGGCGCGGGCTTCGGTCTGCCGCTGGTGCAGCATATCGTGCAGCTGCACGGCGGTGCGATGATGATCGGCAGTCCCGGCTCGGGCGGCTCGGTCGTCGTGTTCTCGCTGCCGCTCGGCGAGCCGGATGCGCAGACGGTCAAAAGCCCCATCGCGGGCATGGACTACGCGGGCGGCTTCCGCCATGAGCTGGTCGAGCTGGCCGACGTGCTGCCGCTGGAGGTTTTTGACTCCGGAAACGTCAACTGAAAAACGCCCGGGAGAACAGCTGTTCTCCCGGGCGTTGCTTATTTCATTACATGTTTGCCCTGATACTTCTTCCCGCTGTGCAGCGCGAGCAGCACGGCGCCGCTGCCCACGGCGAACACACCCAGCGCGACCGCAATCATCCACCACTCGAACGCGCTGTCATCAGGCTGTTCGGCCGCAAGGCGCTCGGCTTCGGCCTGCTGTGCAAGCTCAGCCGCCAGGCGCTCCGCCTCCGCCTGCGCAGCCGCCTGTTCGGCGCGCTCGCGTTCGGCTTCTAACTGCGCAGCCGCCTGTTCTGCGGCGAGACGTTCAGCCTCCGCCTGTTCAGCGGCCAACCGCTCGGCCTCGGCCTGTTCGGCGGCTATGCGTTCTGCTTCGGCGCACTGGTACTGGTATTCGGTGTACTGGTATAAAAGCGCCGCCGCCTTTGCCGAGATCAGCTCGCCCACACCCTGCGTGTACACGGCCAGCAGAAACGGCTGTGAGGCGTAGATGATGCCGGTGTCGTTCTCCGCGCCCTCAAAGCTGCCGTATTTGTGCGCGATCGTCACCTTGTCCTCCAAATATGCCTTAAAATATGCGCCGGGACAGGCCTGCTTCATATAGTCGAGCATCTCGGAAAAATCATCCTCGTGCGCGTAGAGATATTTCAGGCAGTCCATCATCATGCGTGTGCAGTAGTAGTTGTCGGCGTAGTAGTCAGGGTCAATTTCATCGTCGGTCATGGTGAAATACTTGCGCATGGCCTCTTTGTAGTCGCGGAAGCTGCCGAGGTGATAGAGCATGGCGGTCGAGACCTCGTTGTTCGAATCGACCAGGCTCATCCGGTGACAGTTATCCAGCGTCGTGCCGGCAGCGGGTATGTAGGTATCGCCCGTGATCTCGCCTGCGGCCTCGAGCTCGTAGTAATACAGGTTCAGCGGCAGCTTGTAGGTGCTGGCCGCGATCATAAAGGCCGTCTCGTTATAGCAGTATTCCTCGCCTGTGACGGTATTGTAGTAGCAGAGCGAGAAATTCGTCTCGTTCAGGGAATTCTCCTGCATAAATTCGGCCATCAGGCCCTCGAGCGTCTTCCCGGCTACAACGGCTGCGGCCGAACCGGCGTCCATTGCGCGCGCGGCGGGACAGAGCAGAAAAAGCGCCGCGGCAAGCATGCACGCGGCAAAGCGTCTGAACAGGTGCAAAAATACCACTCCCTCTGCCTATATCATAGCGCAAAAGGGCGAAAAATGCAAGCTGCGCGCCCAGCGCTGCCAACTTGGGAGGCTTGACGATCCCTCCGTCTCGCCTGCGGCGAGTCACCCCCTTTTACACAAGGGAGGCGTTTTAGCGCACCCAAGGCTCCCTCTGATGAGGGAGCTGTCAGCGAAGCTGACTGAGGGAGAGACTCCTGTCAGTGCTGCGATCTTTCAATTTCTCTCCCTCCGTCAAAAATCAAAGATTTTTGACACCTCCCTCGTCAGAGGGAGGCGTTGGCGCGACAAAATACCGCCCGACAGGAAAAACGCTCCCGCCCGAAGGCGGGAGCGTTTCACGGTTTGATTTTTTATGACTGTTTCTTACCGATTAGTCATAAACCAGCAGGGCGATCATATCGTCGTCGATGTTGGAAGCGTCATACCACTGAGCGCCGGTGTCGACGTCGGAGACTTCCTCACCGTTGGCAGCCTTGACAGCCAGCTCAACAGCCTTGTAGCCGATCTGATACGGATCCTGCGTGACGGAGCCATAGAACCAGCCCTGACGGACCGCGTTCTTCTGGGCAGCGCCGGCGTCGAAGCCAGCAACAACCAGATCTTCGTACTTGCCGCCGTCGGCCAGGTCTTCGCCGTCGGAAACAGCAGCCAGGAAGCCGGTCACAGCGCCTTCGTTGGAGCAGAAGACAGCCGCGAGGTTGTCAAGCTGCAGCAGGGCGTTGGCAGCGGTCTGAACAGCAGTGGCCTCGGTGGTGGCGGAGATCTCAACGCGGATGATGATCGCAGCGTCGTCAACCTTCTTTTCCCACTTGGCATGGCCTTCGATGGAGACCTTGCCCGGCTGAACCTGCTCGGCCAGCTCAGCCATTCTGTTCACGAAACCGGTGGTACGGCCGGTGACGGAAGCGGAGACGGCGTCCTGAGACAGGCAGGCGATGATGATGGGAGCGTCGGAAGTGGCAGCGGCCATCTTGGCAGCCAGAGTTTCGTTCTCAGCAAACTTGTCAGCAGCGATCGCAGCAGCAGCCTCGTTGTTGGTGCAGGCGGTAGCCTTGACAGCGCCGGTGGTATCATCGGGAACACCGGAGTCGAAGCCGATGACGGGGATGTTCTTCTCTGCGCACTCTTCGAGGATCTCGGTCACGGACTCGGTGGACAGGGCAGCCAGAGCCATGGCCTGCGGGTTCTTGGCCATTTCCTTCTTGACCATGTCGACCTGCGCGTTGATCTCGGTCTCGGAAGCGGGGCCGTCGAAGTAGATCTCTACGCCGTAATCGGCGGCAGCGGCCTCGGAGCCGGCCTTAACGGCCTGCCAGAACTGGTGCTGGAAGCCCTTGGCCATGACGGGGATGTAGAGCGTGCCGTCCTCGGCAGCGGGCTCTTCCGCGGCGGGTTCCTCAGCAGCGGGCTCTTCCGCAGCGGGGGTCTCAGCGGCGGGAGTTTCGGTCTTGGGTTCTTCAGTCTTAGTCTCGCTGGAAGCGCAGGCAACCAGAGCGAAAACCATGACCAGTGCCAGAAGCAGAGCGATCAGTTTTTTCATTTGATGATTCCTCCATATGAATTTTTTATCAAACGCGGATTCGCGCTTAATACAGTTTGATCAGACCTTCTTCACGCGGTTGGCGGCGTTGGTTCTGGCCTTGTCGAGCAGAACCGCGCCGATGACGACAGCGCCCGTGAGGAACGTCTGCCACGGAGCCTGCAGGCCGCAGGCGGAAAGGCCGGTCTTCAGGACGGACATGATGAACACGCCGATGAGCGTGCCGACCATGGTGCCGGAGCCGCCGGACATGGACGTGCCGCCGATGATGACGCCGGTGATGCCGTTCATTTCAAGGCCGTTGCCGGTGCCCGGGGTGATGGTGGTGTAGGCGGCTGCGTAGAAGATACCGGCCATGCCGATGAAGAAGCCGGACAGGGTGTAGACGGCGACCTTCCAGCTGTCAACATTGATGCCGGACAGGCGGGCGGCCTCTTCGTTGGAGCCGATGGCATAGGTGTAGCGGCCGAACTTGGTCTTGTGCAGGATGAGCGCCGCGATGATGAAGAAGCCGAACAGCCAGAACGCGCCCACGGGGAAGCCCTTGATGCCGAACAGATCGGCGCGGATGAAGACCTTCTTGAACCATGCGCCGACCTCGGCGGTGGCGGTGGGCCAGGTCTGGGACTGCACCTTGGTGATGATCGAGCCGAGGCCCATGGACATCATCTGCGTGCCGAGCGTAGCGATGAAGGGGGGCAGCTTCAGACGGGCGACCAGCGTGCCGTTGATGAAGCCGAAGCCCACGCCGACAAAAATGGTCAGCGCCAGCGCAAGAATGAGCGGCCAGTTATGGACTTTGAACACGTATGCGCCCAGCAGCGACGCGCACATCATGACCGTGCCGAGAGACAAATCGATGCCGCCGGTGATGATGATGAACGTCACGCCGAAGGCCATGAAGCCGATGTAGTAGCTGGCCTCAAGGATGTTCTTAAAGGTGTCAAGCGTAAAGAATTTGTTGCCGAAGATCGCAAATACGATGTACAGAAGGATCAGGACGGCAGGCGCCAGCAGCTTCTGCAGATCGATCTTTTTCGAACCGATTTTCTCCATTTTCATTTACCCCACTTCCCGCTTGGTAGCGTATGTCATGATTTTTTCCTGTGTCGCTTCGGCGATATCAAGCTCACCCGTGACGCGTCCTTCGCACATGACGATGACGCGGTCGGACATTCTGAGCAGCTCCGGCAGCTCGGAGGAGATCATGATGATCGACTTGCCTTCGGCGGCCAGCTGGTTCATAAGTTTGTAGATTTCGCTCTTCGCGCCGACGTCGATGCCGCGGGTCGGCTCGTCGAAGATCAGAATGTCGCAGTCGCGCAGCAGCCACTTCGACAGAACGACCTTCTGCTGGTTGCCGCCGGACAGGCTTCTGACCAGCGTGCGGACGGAAGGCGTCTTGGTGCGCACGGCCTCGGCATGCTTTTTGGCCTCTTCGGTGATCTTGCGGTCGTTGACGAAAACGGGGCCGCTGAGCTTGTCGAGGGAGGCCATCGCGGTGTTGTCGGCCACGGAAAGGCCCAGGCACAGGCCATAGCGCTTGCGGTCCTCGGAGAGGTAGCCGATGCCGGCCTCCACCGCGTCGCGCGGCGAGCGGATGTTGACCTCCCTGCCGCCTACCCTGATCGTGCCGCTTTCGCGCTTATCTGCGCCGCAGACAAGCCGGGCGGTTTCGGTACGGCCCGCGCCCATCAGGCCCGCGAAGCCCAGAATCTCGCCCTTGCGGAGCTGGAACGAAACGTCCTTGACGTCGTCGGAGACGAGGTGCTCGGCCTCGAGCACGACCGGCGCGTCGGCCGGAACGGAGGACTGCGTTTTGGGTTCCTCGTAGATGACGCGGCCGACCATCATCTGCACGACCTGATCGATCGTGGTCGTGGCCGTGTCAACGGTGTCGACATACTGGCCGTCGCGCATAACGGTGATGCGGTCGGTGATCTGCTTGAGTTCGTCCATGCGGTGGGAGATGTAGACAATGCCGACACCCGTGGCCTTCAGCCGGCGGATGAACGTGAACAGGTCTTCGATCTCGCTCTCGGTCAGAGCCGCGGACGGCTCGTCCATGATCAAAACCTTCGTGTTGTTGAACGAGAGCGCCTTGGCAATCTCGACCATCTGCTGCTTGGCGACGGTCAGGCGCTTGACCTGCGTCTTTGCCGAGATATTCAGATGCAGCGACTGCAAAAGTTCGTCGGTCATACGGTTCTGCTCAGCCTTGTCAACGAAAATGCCCTTCATCGGCTCGCGCCCGATAAAGATGTTTTCGGCCACGGTGAGGTCCTGCATCAGGTTCAGCTCCTGGTGGACAATGCTGATGCCCTTGCTCTGCGCGTCGTGCGGGCCGTGGATCTCGACCTTTTCGCCGAACAGCTCGATCGTACCCTCGTCCTTGGTGTAAACGCCCGTCAGGATCTTCATCAGCGTGGATTTACCGGCGCCGTTTTCACCGATCAGCGCCATGACCTCGCCCTCGCGCACCTCGAGCTGCGCGTTGTCGAGCGCATGCACGCCGGGGAAATACTTCTGAATGCCGTACATTCTGAGGATCGTTTCGGCCATTACTCTACCACCTTCCTCTTGTTTTTCCTGTCAAATTGCGCCCGAATCCGGACGGCAATATTTTTACGGTCACAGCATACCAGATTTTCGTCAAGGAAAAAATAAAAAATGTCCACAAAAAGGTGAAAATTGTACACCGGTTTCGTACAAGAATGATCGGGCCGGACTTGGCAGTTTGACCATAACGGGAGAAACGTTTCGCTATTTTGCGGTTATTCTGTCGTCCGCCCACAAAATACGGCGGCCGGCGGCGGAAACCGGTGCGCCGGACAGGCCGCAGCAGAAGAAGAAAAAGTCCGGGTTCCGGCCGTTTTCGGCCGGAACCCGGACAGTGTGTCAAAGCCGTTATGATTTCTGTAGCCATGCCTGCTCGCGGGTGTGGCAGGAGAAGAGCAGAATCTGCCGCGACCGGCTCTGCTTCTGCAAAAGCCGCAGAGCCGCCTGCATCCGCCGGTCGTCAAAGCTCAAAAGCGCGTCGTCAAGCACGAGCGGCGCGTGCGCCGGCAGCGCCAGATCACAGATGGCCAGACGCGCGGCCAGATACAGCTGGTCGGCCGTGCCGCTGCTGAGGCTCAGGAGCTGCCGCACGCCGGCCTCACCCGTTTCGCCCGCGCACAGGTGCAGCTCGCGGTCAAGGAGCACCCGGTCATACCGCGCGCCCGTGAGCGCGGAAAAGTACTCGCCCGCCCGCGCGGCGATCTGCGGGGCGAAGCGCGTCTGCAGCTGCGCGTCTGCAGCTGCAAGCGTCTGCTCGGCAAGCGCAATGGCGTCGTAGCGCAGGCGCAGGCCGGAGATATCCGTCTCAAGCGCCTCCAGACGCGCGCCGAGTGAAGCGGCGTCGCCCAGCGCGGCCACACGGCCCCGGCTCTCGTCCAGACGGGAACGGACCGCCTGCAGCTCGCGCTCCAGCTGCGCCTGCTCGCGCGAGAGCCGCTGCGCGTCGAGGTTTTCCCAGTCGCCGGGCGGCATGGGGACGGGCTCGAGCGCGCCGAAGGCGTTTTCCAGCGCGGCCGCGCGGCTTTGCGCCACGTCCAGCGCGCGTCCGGCTGCATCCACAGCGGCATAGCCGGCCTGCGCCTGCTCCAGCGCGCGCAGCGCCGCGGCCTTGTCCTGCGCCTCAGGCGCAAAGACCGACACCGCGCCAAGCACGCGGGAAAGCTCCCCGGCGCGGCGGGCCTTCTCCGCCTGCTGCCTGGCCACAGCCGCGTCATAGGCGGCCTGCTGCCGGTCATAGTCCAGGAGCTGCTCACGGTACTGCGCGGCAAAGACGGCAAATTCGTCGCGCGGGCGGTTCTCATACTGCCCAAGGATTGCCTGCGCCTTGTCCATGTTTTGCTCATACGCGCGCGCTTTTCCGAGAGAATACACAAAAATGGCGGCAAGGATGACGGCACTCACCGCGCAGACCGCGGCCGCTGCGTACCGCCCGAGAACAAGCGCTGCGATGCCTGAGAGGAGGAAGAGAATCAGAAAAATAAGCGGGAATACCGGATGCGGCCTTTTTTTCGCCGTGAGCCGGTCGAATTCGCGCCCGTCGCGCTGCGCCTTGTCCATGAGCGCGCCGGCCGCCACATCCTGAAAGACCGGCGGGCAGCCGGGCTTTGCCGGCGCGTCCGGCAGCGGCGCGTCCGCCTGCTCGGAAAGCGTCAGAAGCGTCTGCCGCAGCGCGGCGAGCTTGTCCGGTGCGGGGTATTTCTGCGTTTTTTCCTGCGCCTGCGCATATGCGCGCCCGGCCGCAGCCGCCTGCTCGCGCGCCGCAGCCAGCTGTGCGCGTTTTTCGGCCTGTTCGCGCGCGGCAAGCGCCTGTCCGGCCAGCCGCAGCTGCTCCCGCCGCGCCGTCAGCTCGCGCTGCTTTTCCGCGAGCGAGAGATCCTCGCGGTGAAGCGCATGGATCTGCTCGAGCGTGGCCTCGACCTGCTCCTTTTCGCGCAGCGCCTGCGGCAGAAGTCCCGTTTTGTTGTGCTGAATTTTGTTTTTCTGCTCGCGCAGCAGCTTTGCCGCGGCGGACGCGCTGGCACGCTCGTCGCCGGTGGTGACGAGCGAGGAAAGCCTGCGCTCGAGCGCGTCGTCAGCCGTGACGGCGAGCCCCGACTGGTGGATGAAGGCGCTGCGTGCAAAGACGCTGCGCTCGACGCCGAGCAGCCGCTCGCCGCAGTTTTCCGCCGTCAGACCCTCCACCGCAAGCCCTGTGTCCATGTCAAAGGCGGCAAACTCGCCCATGGGCGTGCGGCCGCGCGAGGCGCGCTCGATGCGGATGTGCCGGTGCTCGTCGGTTTCAAGCTCCAGTATGCCCTGCATGGGCCTGCCGCTCCACGGCCTGTATTTCGTCTTCGCGGGCAGAACGCCCTGCCTTGCGCGCTCGGCGGTGTCCACGCCGTAGAGCATCGCGAGAAGAAACGCTGCCCAGGTGGATTTTCCGGCCTCGTTCGGCTGCGCGAGCACGTTCAGCCCGGGCGTAAGCGTGAGCGTTTCGTTCTCCAGACGGCCGAAGCTGGCCGTCATCTTTAAAATGTTCACGGCTCCACCGTCCTTTCTTCCAGCGCGTATGTGCCGTAGCGCGCGGCCAGCGCGATGGTCTGCCGTTCGTCCTCCGACGTGGAGGCGTCAAATTTTTTTTTCAGCGCGCGCAGGAACAGCCCGCGCAGCGTGTCGTCCTCGCAGCCGGCCCAGAGCTCGCGCCGGGGCGTGGTCTCGTCGCGCAGCGTGAGGCCGAAAAAGCGCGATTTGAGCGCGGCATACAGCGCGCGCACGTCCACGGGCGCTGCTTCGCCCGTCAAAACAATGCGGTAGATGTCGTCCTGTGTGTGCTCCGGCAGGGCTTTTTCGACGCCGGCCAGCGCATCATCCCCCGCCGCCACGCGCAGAACCTCGTATTTGCGCCTGGAAAGCGGCAGAAATTCCAGCCTGCAGCCCGCCCCGTCAAGCGTGCCGAGGTACGCGCCCTTTTCGCCCAGCTCGTCAAAGCCGCGGCCCATCGCGCAGCCCGGCCAGGCGTAGGCCGTCTTTCCCGCGTGCAGAAGACCGCTCGCCTGATGCATGTGCCCCAAAGCGAGATAGTCGAGGTTCGAGCGTTCGATCTGCTGCCTCGTGACGGGGTTGTAGTCCTCGCCCGCGCCGGTCGCGTCGCCGTGCAGCACCATGAGGCCGAGCATGCCGTCCTCCGGCGCGCAGAAGCCGCTCAGCAGCGGCGCGCAGTGCGCCTGCGTGAAGCCCGCGCCCCAGACCGTGCAGCCGAGCTGCGGAAGGCGGACGCAGGAAATTTCAGACGTTTTGAAAATATGTACGTTTTCCGGCCAGGCGCGCGTAAGATACGCGCTGCCCCGGGCAAGATAGTCGTGGTTGCCCGGCGCGATAAAGACCTCAGCCTGCATCGCCGCCAGCGCGCGCGCAAGCGCCTCGACCGTCTCGGGATACGCGTCGTCCGCGTCGAACAGGTCGCCCGCGAGCAGCACGAGACTGCACCCGTATGCGTTTGCCGCGTCGGTGAGCGCATCGAGCAGTTCGCGCTGCTCCTGCCGCCGGACGGCCGCCTGTGCAGGGCTGAGCGAGGCGAAGGGCGAATCGAGATGCAGGTCAGCCGCGTGCAGAAATCGAATCATTCCACCATCACCCTTTCAACGCCTGTGCACCGGCGCGTGGCCGTGTCGATGACGAACAGCGCGCCGCACAGACGGCATCTGCCCTGCGCGACCTCAAACCGCGAGGTCAGCTCGCCCCGGAACATGGCCACCGACTGCTCCGGCCGCACGCCGATGACCGAGTGCACCGGACCCGTCATGCCGAGGTCGGTCTGATACCCCGTGCCCCCGGGCAGAATCTGCGCATCCGCCGTGCTCACGTGCGTATGCGTGCCCCACAGGCAGGAGATCTTTGCGTCGAGGTAGTACCCCATCGCGAGCTTTTCAGACGTGGCCTCGGCGTGAAAATCCACCGCGACGGGGATATCGCCAAGCGCAGGGAGAATTTTATCCACCACCCGGAACGGGTTGTCCGGGCCGAAGTCCATCGAGCACCGGCCGATCAGGTTCACCACGCCCACGGGACCCTTGCGCGTCTCAAACACGCCGTAGCCGCGCCCCGGCAGGCTCGGCTGAAAGTTCGCCGGGCGCAGGATATAGCCGCACTCGTCAAGATACGGGCAGATCTCGCGCCGGTTCCACGTGTGGTTGCCGAGGGTGATGACGTCCGCGCCCGCGTCGAAGATCTGCTCGGCCTGCGCCGGGGTGAGGCCCACGCCGCTGGCGTTTTCACCGTTGACGACACAGAAATCGACATCGTAGAGTTTTTTCAGCCCGCGCAGATTGCGCGACAGGCACTGCAGGCCGGAATTGCCGACCACGTCACCGACGGCCAGAATCGAAAGCTGCATTTGAATCTCCCCTTTGGAGCAGGATAGACATAGTATAACATTTTCACTCCCATTTTACCATGGCCTTGTGGTATACTGGGCAAAGAAGAAAAAAATTCCGCCGCGCGCAACCGGGCGGAAAATTTCTCGTCATCATACACAGAAGGAGTGATCGCCTTGGACGACGCCGGGATCATCGACCTCTACTGGGCGCGCGACGAGCAGGCGCTCAAGCAGACGGATATCAAATACGGCGGCTATTGCCGCAGCATCGCCAATAACATTCTGCACTCGCCCGAGGATACCGAGGAGTGTGTCTGGGACACGTGGCTGCACGCGTGGAACGCGATGCCGCCGCAGCGGCCCTCGGTTTTATCCGCCTTTCTCGGACGGATCACGCGCAACCTGTCCTATGACCGCTACAAGGCCGCGCACGCCGGCAAGCGCGGCGGCGGCAGCGTGCCGCTGGCGCTGGACGAACTGAGCCAGTGCGTGCCGGCCGCCGGCGACGCGCAGCGCGCGGTGGAGGAAAAGGAGCTGGCTGCGGCCATCGACAGGTTCTTGCGGACGCTGCCGGCGCGCGAGTGCAATATTTTCCTGCGCCGGTACTGGTATGTTGACGGCGTGAGCGAGATCGCCGCGCGCTACGGCATGAAAGAGAACACGGTCAAATCCGTCCTGTTCCGCACGCGCGAGCGGCTGCGTATTTTTTTGCAGAAGGAGGGGATCTGCGTATGAAGGCCGACCGGATTTTCCGGGCCATCGGAGACGTGGGCGACGATCTTGTCGCGCGCGCGGATGCGCCTGTGCGCGCCCGCCCGTCTGTCTGGCTGCGGTGGGGCGCGCTGGCCGCGTGCTGCGTGCTGGTCGTGGGGCTTGCCGCGCTGACGCTGCCGCACCTGAATCCCGGCGCGAAAACAGCAGCAACGGCCGATACGGCCGTGCAGGAATCGGATTCGTATCAATTCGAGCGGGCCATGGACGAGGAAGCGGCGGAGGCCGCGCAGGAAAACGGAGCGGGCGCGGAAATGCCGGCCCCTGTGGAATCGCCCGCCCCGGAGGAATCGGCGCAGGAGCCCGAGTTCGCCGGGCAGAGCGCATCCGGGCCGCAGACCGGTCTGTCCATGACGCAAACGCCGGCTGAAGAGGAGCCGCCGGCCGTGGAAGCGCCCGCGTCTGTCACCGGGCAGGATATGCCGGCGGAGGATGTGTCGCTGCCGCTGCTTGCGCGCGATTGCGCGAAGATCGAGCTGCGATACGGCAGCGGCGGGAGCGTCACCATTACCGACGATGCCGGAGTGGACGCGATCCTGCAGGCGCTGCGCGAACTGCCGCTTGTGCATGAGGACACAGCTGTGCGTGCAGAAATTCTGACGCTCTACCTGTATGAAAAGGACGCGCAGGAGTATTACGCGGTTGTCGAGCTGCCGCAGTTCCGCGTGGCAGGCGCCGATGAATATGAAAACGGCGGCGAGCCGGCGCAGGACTACTGCTCCTTTGATGCAGACGCGCTGTATCAGGCGCTGCTGAAGCTGTATTTCGGCCGCTGAGCGCCTGCGCCGGCGGACGCGGAAAACTGGGGCAGCACCGCGCAATTGCGTCTGCGGTCTTCGACGGATCTTTTGTCCCAATACTGCCGTTTGAAAAACTTGACATACATCCAGTATTCCTGCGTTTTTCAGATGTTGTCTTGTGCCAAACTATCCCGCCGGATTCTCTTGCCGGATTGTGCGGTGATGCCCTGGAAAAAATGAAAACAATCTCCGTTCTTTTTGTTGTCAAAGCCTTGCCGGATGTGGTATCATGTTTCCAGGAAAAAAGGTGGTGCTACTATGCGATATCAAATCACGGCCGATTCCACGTGCGACCTCAGCCCGCAGCAGCTTGAGCAGTATCACATCAGGATCATCCCGCTCTATGTGCAGATGGGCGGTGAAAGCTACCGCGACGGCGTGAACGTCACGCCAGACGATATTTACAGGCATGTCGCGGCGGGCGGCAGCCTCGCCTCCACGGCGGCGCTCAATCCTGAGGACTACCACGCGGTGTTTGCCGAGGCGTCTGCGCGGTGCGATTTCGTGCTGCACATCTGCATTTCGGCCGATTTTTCCTCGTGCTACCAGAACGCGTGTCTGGCCGCGCAGGAGTTTGAAAACGTCTACGTCGTCGATTCGCGCAACCTCTCCACCGGCCACGGCCATGTGGTGCTCGAGGCCGTGCGGATGGCGGAAAGCGGCATGGCGCCGGAGAAGATCGTGGAGCAGCTGAACGAGCTGACCGCGCGCGTCGACGCCAGCTTCATCCTCGACCGGCTGGACTACATGAAAAAAGGCGGCCGCTGCTCGGCGGTGACGCTGCTGGGCGCGAATCTTTTAAAGCTGCGGCCGTGCATCGAGGTGCAAAACGGCAGGATGGCCGTGGCGAAAAAATACCGCGGCAGCTTCCGGAAATGCGTGATGGAGTACATCACCGACCGCCTTGCCGGGTGCGGCGATCTGGTACTCGACCGCATCTTTATCACGCATTCGGGCGGCATTGACCAGAACATCATCGACGAGGCCGAAAAGCTGGTGCGCTCGCTGCAGCCGTTCAAGGAGGTCTGCGTGACGCGCGCGGGCTGTACCGTCTCGTGCCACTGCGGCCCCGGTACGCTCGGTATTCTGTACATCCGCAAGGGCTGAGCCATGAGACAGACGTTACAATCGGGGCTCGCCGCCATGCACCGCGCGCTCACGCCTGCGCAGACGGATACGCTCTGCGCGTTTGGCGATGCGCTTCTGGAGCAGAACAAGGTCATGAACCTGACCGCCATCACCGAGCCTGCCGCCGTGGCGCAGCTGCACTTTCTCGACTGTATTGCGCTTTTGGACTTCGCCGATTTCCGCGGCAAGCGCGTTGTGGATGTGGGCTGCGGCGCGGGCTTTCCGGGCGTGCCGCTGAAAATCGCCGAGCCGGCGATCAGACTCACGCTTTTGGACTCGCTCGCCAAGCGGATGCACTGGCTCGGGACCGTTCTGCCGCAGCTGGGCGTTGAGGCTGCGTGCGTCACCGCGCGGGCAGAGGAATATGTGTCCGGCTGCCGCGGACAGTATGACATCGCCGTCTCGCGCGCCGTGGCGCGGCTGAACGTTCTGTGCGAGCTGTGCCTGCCGTATGTGCGCGTGGGCGGACAATTCATCGCCATGAAGGGCGCGCTGGCTGCGCAGGAGGCCGAAGAGGCCGCGCATGCGGTGCAGGCGCTGGGCGGAAAGCTCCTGCGCATCGAATCGTATCCGGTCGCGGACGCGACGCACTGCGCCGTCGTGATCGAAAAGTGCAGGCCCACCCCGCCGGCCTATCCGCGGCCGTTTGCAAAAATCAAAAAGAATCCGCTGTAAAACCGCAACCCGGCGCTCTGCGCCGGGTTTTGCTTTTGCGCCCGGCGGCAAATTCTTTCCAAGCCTTGCAAAACCGCTGCGCGCTTGGTACAATACGAGACGAAAAAACGCAGGAGGTGGGAACATGAACTATCCGGCCGGCAGCTATGACGTGGCCGTGATCGGCGCGGGCCACGCGGGCATCGAGGCGGGACTCGCCTGCGCGCGGATGGGCCTGCGCACGGTGGTGTTCACCATCAACCTCGACGCGGTGGGCAACATGCCCTGCAACCCGGCCATCGGCGGCACGGGCAAGGGCCACCTCGTGCGTGAGCTGGACGCGCTGGGCGGCGAGATGGCGAAGGCCGCCGACCGCTGCTGCATCCAGTACCGGATGCTCAACCGCGGCAAGGGCCCGGCTGTGCACTCTCTGCGCGCGCAGGCCGACCGCCGGGCATATCAGGAGGATATGAAGCGCGTGCTTGAGCGGCAGGAGAATCTGGACCTCAAGCAGGCGATGGTCACGGAAATTTCGCTGGAGGACGGACATGTCGCCTCGGTCACGACGCGCCTGGGCGCGGTGTACCGGGTGAAGGCCGCCGTTATCGCCTCGGGTACCTATCTGGACGCGCGCGTCATCACCGGCGCGTGCGCGTATTCATCCGGTCCCGACGGGATGCAGGCGGGCATCGGCCTGACCGACTGCCTGCGCGCGATGGGTCTGAATCTGCGCAGGTTCAAGACCGGCACGCCGCCGCGCGTGAACCGGCGCTCGATCGATACGAGCAAAATGGAGCTGCAGGAAGGAGACCGCGAGCCGGTGGGCTTTTCGTTCTCCACAACCCAGCCGCCGGAAAACAGGGCCGTCTGCTATTTGACCTACACCAACGAAGAGACGCACCGCATCATCCGTGAAAACTTTGATCGCAGTCCGCTCTTCAACGGCATGATCGAATCCGTCGGCCCGCGCTACTGCCCGTCGATTGAGACGAAGATCGACCGCTTCCCCGATAAGCCGCGGCACCAGCTGTTTATTGAGCCGTGCGGACTGGGAACAGACGAGATGTATATTCAGGGCCTCTCGTCGAGCCTGCCCGAGGACGTGCAGCTTGCGGTGCTGCACACCATCGCAGGTCTCGAGCACGCCGAAATGATGCGCCCTGCGTACGCAATTGAATACGACTGCATCGACCCGACAGAGCTGCTTCCCACGCTCGAGTGCAAGAAAGTTCCCGGTCTCTACGGCGCGGGGCAGTTCAACGGCTCGTCGGGCTATGAGGAGGCGGCGGTGCAGGGCTTTGTCGCGGGCGTGAACGCCGCGCTGAAGATTCTGGGAAAGCCGCCGATGATCCTGCGCCGCTGCGACGGCTATATCGGTACGCTCATTGACGATTTGGTCACCAAGGGCACCGAGGAGCCGTACCGCATCATGACGTCGCGTTCGGAATACCGGCTGCTGCACCGGCAGGACAACGCCGACAAGCGCCTTTCGGGTATCGGGCACGCAATCGGCCTTGTTTCAGATGCGCAGTATGAGGCCGTGCAGGAAAAATACCGCATGGTTTCGCGCGAAATTGCCCGGCTGGAGTCCACGGGCGTGGCAGAATCGGCGGAGCTGAACGCGCTGCTCACAGGCCTTGACACCGCGCCGGTCGCGGGTTCTGCAAGGCTTTCCGATCTTGTGCGCCGGCCGCAGGTGAGCTATGATGCGCTCGCGCCCTTTGACCCCGGGCGGCCGGAGCTGCCGGAACTCGTGCGGCAGTCGGTGGAGATTGAACTCAAATACGCAGGCTACATTGCCCGGCAGGAAAAGCAGGTGGCGGAGTTCGCGCGCGAGGAGGCGCGGCTGCTGCCTGACGGCATCGACTACATGTCCATCACGGGCCTGCGCGTCGAGGCGCGGCAGAAATTAAGCCAGATCCGCCCCGTGTCCGTGGGGCAGGCCGGACGCATCTCGGGCGTGTCGCCGGCAGATCTCGCGGTGCTGCTTGTGTGGCTGACACAGCACGAAAGGCAGGACAACAATGTACTTTGATTCGCACGCGCATCTCGACGATACGCGTTTTGAGAAAGATTTTGACGAAATCCTCGCCCGGATGCGCGAAAACGGCGTGACGGGCATGATGAACATCGGCTGCGACCTGCCGTCGTCCGAGCGGTCGGTCGCGCTGGCCGAGCGCTTCGACTGGATCTGGGCCGCCGTGGGCAGCCATCCGGACGACGCGGACCACGTGGACGCGGCGCGTATTGAATGCTACCGACGGCTCTGCAGTCACCCGCGCGTCAAGGCCGTGGGCGAGATCGGGCTGGACTACCACTATGAGGACGTGCCGCGCGAGGTGCAGAAGCGGGCGTTCCGGCTGCAGTTACAGCTCGCGCGCGAGGTAGGCCGTCCCGTCGTGGTGCACGAGCGCGAGGCGCACGGCGACGCGATGGAAATTCTGGACGATTTCCCCGACGTGACAGGCGTCTTTCACTGCTACTCCGGCAGCGCCGAGATGGCCAGGGAGCTGGTGCGGCGCGGCTGGTACGTGGGCTTTACGGGCGTGGTGACGTTCAAAAACGCGCGCCGCGCGGTGGAAACGGTTGAAATTTTGCCGCTGGACCGGATTTTGATTGAAACCGACTGTCCCTACATGGCGCCCGAGCCCTACCGCGGCCGGAGAAACGACCCAAGTTTTGTGCCGCTCGTCGCGGCGCGCATCGCCGGAATCAAGGGCATTTCGCCCGAAGAAGCCGGCCAGGCCACACGGAAGAACGCCGCGCGGCTGTTCCGGCTGGAATTGGATTAAAAAATGGAGAAACCTTTGGTTTCTCCATTCTTTTATGCAATTCCTTCAATCAGATCGGCCAGCGCCGTGCCGAAGATGCGCGCGCTGCGGATGGCCTCGAGCAGCGTGTTGCCCGTGGAGCCGAACTCACACAGCAGGCTTCCCGGCGTCAGGTTCTGATTGAAGCGCTCCGTGCGCAGGTCGATATCGCGGCAGAGCCCCGGCGCGGCGCGGTTTAAAAGCGCCTGCAGCTTGAGCGCGTTGGCCAGGTTTTCTTGCCAGTTGGGGTGCTCCAGCCCGCCCTCGTCCGTACCCACGACCAGCATCAGCTGCGCGCAGCGTTCACCGTCCACGGTTTTTGTGAGCGCCACGGGCGCGCCCGTTTCGTCTGTGGCCGCGTCGCGGTGCACGTCAATGACCATCTGAATGGACGGAAATTCCGCCAGATACCGCTCAATCGTCGTCTGCATCCGCGCGTAGGCTCCGCTGTAGCTGGGGTAGTCGTTGAGCGCCGTGTCGTGCAGCGTCTCAATGCCGCGCTCGTTGAGTACCGCCGCAAGCTCGTCTCCCACGCGGATGACCGAGCGCGTCTCATCCTCGGTGCGCAGCGTGTCAGACGGCGTGTATTCCCAGCCCGCCTCGGGCGTATACGCCTCGGACGAGTGCGTATGTACGATGAGCACCTTGGGGCCCTGCTGCGAAAAATCGAGCTGCGTCTGCCGCTGCAGAAGCGCCTGCCTGTCCACCGGATAGCTGCACGCGCCCGCGACGGTGATGGCGGCGGCTTCCTCATCTGAAAATGTGAGCGCAGGCCTGTCCGGCTGCGGCTCTATCGTCTGCTGCTGCGTGGGTTCCTCCGGCGAAATGGGCTGCAACTGCGGCGCGGCGGCCTGTTCCGTCTGCTGCGTGTCGCCTCCTGCCAGCTGCACCACCCATACCTTCTGTGCGTCGTCTGGTTGTTCCGGCTCGTCCATGTGCTGCAGCAGCCACGACAACAGTCCCGGCGTGCGTCCGGACGCGCGCAGCGCCTGTTCGGCCTTCGCCTCTACCCCCGCCGCGCACAGAACGCGGATGCAGACTGCAAACGCCAGAAGCAGCATACAAAACCGGTGCACCTTTCTTTGGTTCATGACGATCCCTCCTACAGGAGGATATGCGCCGGCACGCCGCCGCAGAACAAAAAGAGCCGCCCCACCGGGCGGCTCTTTTCAGCGTGTCGAAAAAGTTTTCCCGGCGGCGTGTACGTCGGGAAAAATACACTCCGGCCTGCAAGTGTGCAGGCTGTCCGCTTTTGGCGGACAGATCGTGCGCGCAGCAGGCCGCGCCCTGTTGTCGAAAAACTCCAAAGGAGTTTTTCGACAGCCGCAAAAGAGCCGCCCCACCGGGCGGCTCTTTTGCGCGTATGGTTCAGTCTTCTCTCGGGATGGGGCTGAGGACGGGGTTGCCCTGCGCGTCGAGAAGCGGCGTGAGTCCGCCGGCATAGCCGGACTGGAAAAACACATAGGTCACGCCGGTCTTGCGGTCGACCCAGAGCTGGCGAATGGTGCCGAAGCTGCTGCCCTCGGAGCAAAGGCGCACAAAGCGCTCGGAATCCTTTGCCATCTTACGCCTTCACATCCTTCACGGATTCAGCGATGCCGCTGGCAAGTCCGGCCAGACCCTGCAGCTCGGACGGGATGATGATCTTCGTGGCCTTGCCGTCGGCGACTTTCTGCATGGCCTCGAGCGCCTTGAGCTTGACGACCTGGTCGTTCGGCGCGTGCTGGTTGAGAAGCTCCAGCGATTCGGCCATGGCCTTCTGCACAGCCATGATGGCCTGCGCCTCGCCGTCGGCTCTGAGAATCGCGGCCTGCTTTTCGGCCTCGGCCTTCAGAATGGCGGCCTGCTTCTCGGCGTCGGCCTTCAGAATGGCGGCTTCCTTCTCGCCCTCGGCGACCAGAATCTGCGAGCGCTTGGTGCCCTCGGCCTGCAGAATCGCCTGCCGGCGGTCGCGCTCGGCCTTCATCTGCTTTTCCATCGAGTTCTGGATATCCTGCGGCGGCAGGATGTTCTTCAGCTCCACGCGGTTGACCTTGATGCCCCAGGGGTCGGTCGCCTCGTCGAGAATCGAGCGCATCTTGGTGTTGATGACGTCGCGGCTGGTGAGCGTCTGGTCGAGCTCCAGATCGCCGATGATGTTACGGAGTGTCGTGGCCGTCAGCGTCTCCATGGCGACCATCGGCTGCTCGACGCCGTAGGCGTACAGCTTGGGGTCGGTGATCTGGAAATAGACGACGGTGTCGATCTGCATGGTGACGTTATCCTTTGTGATGACGGGCTGAGGCGGGTAGTCGAGCACCTGCTCCTTCAGGCTGACCTTTTTGGCCACGCGCTCGATGAACGGCGCCTTGAAGTGGATGCCCACTTCCCAGACTTTGCTGAATGCGCCAAGGCGCTCGATGACATACGCCTTGGACTGCTGCACGACATAGATGTTGCGGATGATGATGAGCAGCACCAGAAGTAGCACAACAACGACAAAAATCCATTCCATACTGTTTTCCTCCTGTTTTGTATCGTATTCTTCCTTTTTTCTGTTCCTTTATTCCCGGGCGCAGGCGGCCGCTGAAGGCGCGACGCAGAGCTTTGCGCCCTCAACGCGCAGAATTTCCACATGGGCGCCCGGTTCCACCGGCATGTCGGCCAGCGCCGTCCACAAAACGCCCGCTACCTTGACCTCGCCTGCGTCGATGCCGCCGCCGATGCGCCGCGTCACGACGGCCTGCTGCCCCACAAGCCGGTCGGCGTTGGTGCTGGTCTTTTTCACGGCGATGTATTTGCGCAGCAGCGGCCGGAACAGCGCCAGCAGCACCGCGGAAACGACGGCGAACACGATGAACTGCGCCGCAACGCCAGCGCCCAGCAGCGACAGGATCAAAGCGGCCAGCGCGCCGCCCACGAACCACAAAGCGACAAGGCTCACCGTGGCGGCCTCGGCCGCGACGAACACCACCATGGCCACAAGCCAGCATACAGAAGCGATGGGCATGATACATTCCTCCTTTATCTGAATTATACAATATCCTGTGTATGTATGCCAACCGCATTATTCTCCAAATTTCATACAAAGCATTTGCTATTTTGACGGATAGCCCGTATACTATACACGAATTATTCTGTGTGTTTGGAGTATGACGATGGATACGATGACTTTTTGCGTGCCGTGCCTGTTCGGCCTTGAGGGACTGGTCGGCGACGAGCTGCGCCGGCTGAACCTTGAAAACGTCCGGGTGGAGGACAGGCGCGTGTTTTTTACCGGCGGTTTTGCCGCCATGGCCAAGGCAAATCTCTGCTGCCGCATGGGCGAGCGTGTGATGATTTTGCTTGCCGCGTTCGAAGCGCGCAGCTTTGAACAGCTCTATCAGGGCGTGAAGGCCGCGCCGCTCGAACGCTTTATTCCCAAGGACGGGGCGTTTCCCGTCAAGGGCTACAGTCTCGACAGCCAGCTGCACTCGGTACCCGACTGCCAGGCGATTGTGAAGAAGGCGGCGGTGGACAAGCTGGGCGCCGTTTACGGCCTTGGCTGGCTGCCCGAGACGGGCGCGACGTACCAGCTGCGCTTTTCGATCATGAAGGACCGCTGTGAGCTGTTTCTTGATACCTCCGGCGTGAGCCTGCACAAGCGCGGCTACCGTGAGGTGGCGAATCTCGCGCCGCTGCACGAGACGATGGCGGCGGCGATGGTCAATCTCGCGCGCTACCGCGGCCGCGAGTTCTTCTGGGACCCGTTCTGCGGCTCGGGCACGATCTGCATCGAGGCCGCGCTCATCGCGTTAAACCGCGCGCCGGGCATGAACCGCTCGTTTGCCGCGCAGAAGTTCGCCTGCGTGCCGGAAGAGGTCTGGCGCGCGGCGCGCACCGAGGCGCTGGACCGCGAATTCCGCGGCGAATACCGCATTCTGGGCACCGATATTGACCCAGCCTCTCTGGACATTGCACGCGCCAACGCGAAAAAGGCGGGCGTGGGCAAGCTGATCGACTTCCGCGAAGCCGACGCGACCAAAATGAGCCTGCCGTGCGACCAGGGCCTCATCGTCTGCAATCCGCCGTATGGCGAGCGGATGCTCGAGCAGCGCAGCGCGCAGCAGCTCTACCGCGCGTTCGGCCGGCACATCCGATATGCCGACGGCTGGAAAAAGTATATCATCAGCTCCGAGCCGGAGTTCGAGCACTACTTCGGCAAACCCGCCAACAAGAAGCGCAAGCTCTACAACGGCCGCCTGCAGTGCAACGTGTACATGTACTTTTAAGCGCTGATACCGGTTAGACGAAAAAAGAAAGAGAAGGTTCCCGCCATGAAGCATATTTTTATCATCAATCCCGCCGCAGGAAAATATGACCGCACCGAGGAATACACGAAAAAAATCGAAGCCGTCTGCCGCCCGCGCGGGCTCGACTATGCGATCTGCCGCTCGAACGCGCCGGGCGACTGCCGCCGCATCGCGCATGAAGCGGCCGCGGCCGGCGAAGAGGTCCGGCTCTATGCCTGCGGTGGCGACGGAACGCTCAACGAGGTCATCAACGGCGCGGTGGGGTTTGATAACGCGGCCGTGACGCACTTCCCCGGCGGCTCCGGCAACGATATGATCAAGATGTTCTCCGAAACCGCGCCCTTTTCTGACCTTGAGCGGCTGCTGGACTGCGACGAGGCGCGATTCGACCTCATCCGCTGCAACGAAACCCATTCGGTGAACATCCTCTCCATGGGACTCGACGCGCGCATCGGCACGGAGATAGCCAGATATAAGAAGCTGCCGCTGCTGTCCGGTCACGGGGCATATCTGGCCTCCACGCTGGTAAACCTCATCAAGGGCATCAGCCAGCACTTTGTCATTACGCTCGACGACGGCACACGGCTCGACGATAAGTTCACCCTGATCTGCGCCTGCAACGGCCGGTGGTACGGCGGCGGCTTCAATCCCGTGCCCGACGCCGAGCCGGATGACGGCCTGCTCGAGGTGCTGGTGGTCAAAAAAGTCAGCATCCTGACCGCCTCGCGCGTCATCGGCAAGTACAAGGCCGGCCAGTACCGGCAGCTCCCCGAACTCATTTCGCACCACCGCTGCAAATCCCTTACGATCGCGTGCGATAAGCCGAGCGTCGTGAATGTCGACGGCGAGGCCGTCTTCACCGACGTGGCCAAAATCACCGCCAGGCCGCGCGCGCTTCGCTTCTTCTATCCCAGGGGATTGACGTACCGGCACGAGAATTAACAGTTTCGACATAAATTTGCGCAAAAAACCTCTTGACTTTTGTGGCGAAAAGACTATTATATAACGTGTTAGCACTCAAACAAACGGAGTGCTAAAACGACCGTAAACCGGGCCGTATCAAACGGCCATACGATACATCAAGGAGGTTTTTTGTATGAAACTCACCCCGTTGGCAGACAATGTTCTGCTCAAGCACATGGACGCTGAAGAAAAGACCGCGTCCGGCATCATCCTCTCGACTGCGAACAAGGAAAAATCCGTGATCGCCGAAGTGATCTCCGCCGGTCCCGGCACCGACGACGTCAAGGTCACCGTCAAGCCCGGCGACAAGGTCGTCACCGGCAAGTATGCCGGTCAGGAGCTGAAGCTCGACGGCGAGGACTATGTCATCGTCAAGATGAGCGACATTCTGGCAGTTGTTGAGTAATCGCGTGCAGGAAAAAAGGAGATTTTGAATTATGGCTAAGCAGATTATTTATGGCGAAGATGCGCGCAAGGCGCTGCAGTCCGGTATCGACCAGCTCGCCAATACCGTAAAAGTTACCCTGGGCCCGAAGGGCCGCAACGTGGTTCTGGGCAAGAAGTTCGGCGCTCCGCTGATCACCAACGACGGCGTGACCATCGCCAAGGACGTTGAGCTTGAGGACGCGTTTGAGAACATGGGCGCGCAGCTCGTGCGCGAGGTTGCGACCAAGACCAATGACGTTGCCGGCGACGGCACCACCACCGCTACGCTTCTGGCGCAGGCCATCATCCACGAGGGCCTGAAGAACGTCTCCGCCGGCGCCAACCCCATGGTCATGCGCAAGGGCATGGAGAAGGCCGTTGCCACCGCCGTGGAAGCCATCAAGGCCAATTCCGAGGCCGTCAAGGGCAGCGATGACATCGCAAGAGTCGGCGCCGTCTCCTCCGGCGACGAGTCCATCGGCAAGCTGATCGCCGAGGCGATGGAGAAGGTCTCCGCCTCCGGCGTCATCACCATCGAAGAGTCCAAGACCGCTGAGACTGGCCTTGAGGTCGTCGAAGGCATGCAGTTCGACCGCGGCTATATCTCGCCCTACATGGTCACCGACACTGAGAAGATGGAAGCCGTCGTCGACGATCCGTTCATCCTCATCACCGACAAGAAGATCTCGTCCATCCAGGAGATTCTGCCCATCCTTGAGCAGATCGTCAAGAGCGGCCAGAAGCTGTTCATCATCGCCGAGGACGTCGAGGGCGACGCGCTGTCGACACTGCTGGTCAACCGTCTGCGCGGCAGCTTCAACTGCGTCTGCGTCAAGGCGCCCGGCTTCGGCGACCGCCGCAAGGAGATGCTGAAGGATATCGCCATCCTGACGGGCGGCACCTATGTCTCCAGTGAGCTCAACATGAACCTGCCTGACGTGCAGATCTCCGATCTTGGCCGTGCACGCCAGATCAAGGTCACCAAGGATAACACCGTCATCGTCGACGGCTGCGGCGACGCCAATGAGATCAAGGCCCGTGTTGCCGAGATCAAGAACACCATCGCCGTCACCACGAGCGACTATGACAAGGAAAAGCTGCAGGAGCGTCTTGCCAAGCTGTCCGGCGGCGTAGCCGTCATCCGTGTCGGTGCGCAGACCGAGGTCGCCATGAAAGAGAAGAAGCTCCGCGTTGAGGACGCGCTGAACGCCACCCGTGCGGCTGTGGAAGAGGGCATCGTGGCCGGCGGCGGCACGGCATATGTCAACGCCATCCCGGCCGTTGAGAAGCTGATCGCGAAGCTCTCCGGCGATGAAAAGACCGGCGCGCAGATCATTGCCAAGGCGCTGCAGGCGCCGATCCGCCAGATCGCCGAGAACGCCGGCGTTGACGGCTCGATCGTCTTTGACAAGATCCGTTCGTCCCGTAAGATCGGCTACGGCTACAACGCCTACACCGAGACCTACTGCGACATGATCCCCAGCGGCATCGTCGACCCGACCAAGGTCACCCGTACCGCGCTGGAGAATGCGGCGTCCATCACCGCCTGCGTGCTGACGACCGAATCTCTGGTTGCCGACAAGCCCGATCCTCAGGCTGACGCGGCGGCTGCTGCGGCTGCTGCACAGGCCGGCGGCGGCATGTACTAAGATTTCAAAAAACTCCCTGCGGATGAAGCATCCGCAGGGAGTTTTTATTGCCGAAATCCGCTGAAATGTGCCGGCAGCTAAAAGATCAGCACCGGCGTGCCGACCTGCACGTTCTCGTAGATCGCCCGCATCGGCGCATCGGGCGTATTGACGCAGCCGTGTGAGCCGTTTTTCAGGTAGATCTCGCCGCCAAACTCATCTCGCCACGACGCGTCGTGCAGGCCGTAGAGCGTACCGATAAATCCGACCCAGTATTTCACAAACACATTGAAATCCGGCCCCGTCAGCCAGCAGTCACGCTCCAGACTCACGACATGGTACAGCCCCGTCGGTGTGGCGAAGCCATAGGGCAGGCCCGTGACCACGTCATTATATACCAAACGCTCGCCGTCCTGATAATACGTCACCGTCTGGCTCTCGATGTCCACGGCGATGTAGGTATCGCCCAAGCCGAACGGCTCACCCTGCAGGTCGGTGCAGACGAACTGCGCCTCCACGGGCGTGGTGTCAAGATGCGAAAGCTGCTTTTCCAGCTTCGCATACAGCTCTGCGGTATTCAGCGTATAATTGCAGGGCAAAAATTCAATCTCCACCGTGCCGCGGTCAGTCGAATCAAACCGGAAGGGCGTATCCATCTCGTTATACTGCGCGGCGAACTCCTGCAGCCGCTGCGAGAGCTTTTCCCCATCCACCTGCACGCGGCCATCCGCGTCCGCAAAGACATAATTGCCGACGGACAGGCTCTGCGTCTGTCCGGAGAAGTTCACCTCGATCATCCGTCCCGCCGCATCCGCAGCCAACAGCGCGCCGTAGTCAAATACGGCGGCTTCTGCAGTAAGCGCAGGCTTCTGATAGCAATCGCAGCTTGTCAGCTCAAAGCTGCGCGAGTCGTCGCTGTCCGGCGAGACGCGCACACCCGACACGGCGGCAAACAGCGCCTGCTCGATGGGCTCCGGCACAAGCTCGGTTCCGGGCTGCTCAGAAACGATTTCATACGCGCCTTTCTCGGCGGAGAATACGGCATACGCGTCCTGCGCCGCTTCGCGCGGCGTTTCGTCCAGCGCGGCAAGCACCGGCGCAAAATCCCAGCCGCCGTCGCTGAGGGCCAGCGTCAGTGTGTTTCCGCTTTGCAGCGCTTCATACCACGCCGCGGGCGCTTCGCGCGTCGACCGGCGATACCACCCAAGCTGCTCCGTCCACGAAAGCGCGGCAAACTGCTCCGCCGTCAGGCGATCCGTCTCGGAGAACATTTCGTCAATCTGCGCGTAGGGGTCGTCCGCGCGCAGGCCGGCCAGCGGAAATTCGCCCACGGCATCGCCGTTTTCTGTCACACTGAGGCAGCTTTCCTCGAGCCTCTGCCGCAGCTGCCCGCGCAGCGAAAGGCACGCGTCATGCCACTGCTGTGCCTGCCGTACAAAATAAACCGCCGTGCCGCCGGATGCCGCCAGAGCGAGCGCCAGCACAGCCGCCAGAATCATACACACAATCTTCCACTTTTTCATCATGCGCCCTCCGCAGGAATTGCTTTTTCCATTATACCAAATTTCGACAAAAAAACAATCGTGCGCGCATAAAAAAGCGGCCTCTTTTCGAGGCCGCTTTTGGTATTATTCCGCAATATCTCCCACACCGTTCAGAATATAATTTGGACGGTATGGATAATCATCGACCTCGGCGCGCGTGGTGCAGCCCGAGAGCACCAATACCGTCGTCAGGCCCGACTCGGTTCCGGCGATGATATCGGTGTCCATCCGGTCGCCTACCATCACGGCCTCCTCTGAGTGCACGCCCAGCATCTGCAGGCCCGTTCGCATCATGAGGGGGTTCGGCTTGCCCATGAAGTACGCCTTTTTCCCCGTGGCCAGCTCCACCGGCGCAACCAGCGCCCGGCAAGCCGGTACCAGCCCGGATTCGGCCGGACCGGTGAGGTCGGAATTCGTGGCGATCAGCCGCGCGCCGGCCATCACCAGCTGCGCCGCCTTGCTGATCATCTCATAATTGTAGCTCGCGGACTCGCCGACGATTACATAGTCAGGGTCGACGTCGTTCATCGTGATGCCGCGGTCGTACAGCGCGTTCACAAGGCCCGGCGCGCCGATCACATAGGCCGTGCAGCCCGGCATCTGCCGGGCAAGAAAGCTCGCCGTGGCCAGCGCGCTGGTATAAAAATGCTCCTCGCCGATATCCAGCCCCATGCGCGCCAGTTTCTGCCGCAGCTCCTTGGGCGAGCGCTCGGACGAGTTGGTCAGAAACAGAAAGCGCTTTTCGTTTTTCTCGAGCCACGCTACAAATTCCTTCACGCCCGGCAACAGCGTGTTGCCGCGGTAGATCACGCCGTCCATATCGCAGATAAAGCCTTTTTTGTTTCGAAGAATTTCCAGATTCGTCATTCATTACTCCTCTCTTCCCGCACCTGCGGCGGGGCAATCCATTGTTCTGTCTGTACACCATTATTATACAGAATTCCATCCCGCTTGCAAGCATTCTACAGACATTTTACCCGGATTTTGCAAAGATTTCACATGACGGATCGGTGTTCGGATCCGGAAAAAATTTTTTTATTTTCCCTCTTTACAAATGAGGAGAAATCGGATATACTAAAGATGCAAATAATAATCATTCTTGTTTTGGAGAAACCTATGTCACCTGTCAGAAAATACAGCCGCAAGCGCGACGCGATTTTGCAGTGTCTGCGCAATACGACTTGCCATCCGACGGCCGAATGGGTCTACAGTCAGCTGAAGCCCGAGATCCCGGATCTGAGCCTCGGAACGGTCTACCGCAATCTCGCCGCTTTCAAGCAAGACGGCGTGATCGACTCGGTCGGTACGGTAGCCGGACTTGAGCGCTTTGATGCGCGCACCGATTCGCACTGCCACTTTATCTGCAGCCGGTGCGGCAGCGTCATCGACGTCGAAGGGATGGAACTGCCCGAGTCGGTCGTCGCTGAGACCGGCCGGACGCTTGGCGCACAGGTCGGCGGGTATCGCCTGAACTTCTATGGTTATTGTCAAAATTGTAAATCAAAAAATTCATAATAAACGGAGGAAACATTCATGAAGAAATTTGTATGCAAGGTCTGCGGCTATATCTACGAAGGCGAAGCGGCTCCCGCTGAGTGCCCGGTTTGCCATGCCAAGAGCAACATGTTCGAAGAGGTCGTCGGCGAGCTGAAGCTGGCTGCCGAGCACGAATTCGGCGTCTACGAGACCACCGTCCGCGACAACGACAAGATTTCCGCCGAAGACAAGGCATATATCCTCGAGCAGCTGAAGGCCAACTTCAACGGCGAGTGCAGCGAAGTCGGCATGTACCTGTGCATGGCCCGTATCGCCCATCGTGAGGGCTATCCCGAGATCGGCCTGTACTGGGAGAAGGCCGCCTACGAAGAGGCGGAGCACGCCGCCAAGTTCGCCGAGATGCTCGGCTCCACGCTCGAGCCCAACATGAAGGCCACCACCAAGGATAACCTTGCATGGCGTGTCGACTGCGAGTTCGGCGCGACCCAGGGCAAGTTTGATCTGGCTGCCTGCGCAAAGAAGAACGGCCTCGACGCCATCCACGACACCGTCCACGAGATGGCCAAGGACGAAGCCCGTCACGGCAAGGCGCTCAAGGGTCTGCTGGAGCGCTACTTCAAGTAAGCTGCCATGGAATACGCCAGCAATGATGTCATCTGCAAGTGCAAGCATGTGACGCTGGCCGATATCGACCGGGCGCTGCATCAGCACGGCAGCTTTTCCGACGTGCAGAAGGAGTTTGAAGAGGTGCAGAAGCTGACCGCGTGCTCCACCGGCTGCGGCGGCTGCCATGACAAGATCATGGACGTGATCTCTTCGATCATCAGCGGTTAAACTAAGGGGCGGAGGCGACTCCGCCCCATTTTGATTCAGGAGGTCAATTATGAAAGAATACGAAGTTCTCATCGAGACCATCAACCCCTGCGGCGGCGACAAGCACGCGAACAAGCAGTTCGTGGACATTGAAGCCGAAAGCCCCGAGGCCTACGTCGCGCAGAACGCGCAGTACCCCGTCATCGACAGCGGCAGGACTGCCGCCGGCGACACGGTCATCACCACCGGCGACGGCAAGGGCAATTTCGTCAAGTACACGTTCACCGAGTGAGAACCTCCGGGCGGCGCGCCCGGCAAAAGGCCCGCGGTGCGGCGAAGCTTCGCCGCACTGCGGGTCTTTTGCGGCCTCAGAGCCCGAGCCGCCTGGCAAGCGTATCCGCCGCCAGCCACAGCCCCGCAGCGACGGCCAGCAGCGCGAGGCCCGGTATGGACAGACACGCCGCAAGAAAGAGCGCCGGGTAAAGCGCCAGTCTGGCCAGCGTCTTTCTGAGCGCAGACTTTGCGCGCGGGGCCGGTTTTGGCGCCGGAAGCGCGGGCGGGCTCATGCCGCACGCTCCTTTGCGCCGGAGACGATGTTGTAATACGCGTTCGAGGTCGCGCGGTAGACCAGCGTATACAGCGCCGCGAACGCCACCACGCTCACCGCGCTCGTCGCGGCGAACAGGCCCGTATTGTTGAGATTGAAGAGCATCAGAATCTTTGCGACCATCGGGAACGCGAAGCAAAGATGCACCACCGCGCCGGCCAGCGGCAGGAAAAAGACCGTCAGCAGCTGTGAATTGATGCTGGCGCGGATCTCGCGCGGCTGCATGCCCAGCTTCTGCATGATATCAAAGCGCGACTGATCCTCATAACCCTCGGAGATCTGCTTGTAGTAGATGATGAGCACAGCTGCGAACACAAACACGATGCTGAGCAGCGCCCCGAGGAAGAACAGTCCGCCGTAGGTGCCGTAGTAATCGCTGCGCGCGGCAGCTTTACACTCGTAGGAGTAGGAATCGATCTGCTCGAGCGCGGCGTCGTCCAGACACAAATCCTTCAGCGTTTCGGCCAGCTCGCGCTGCAGCCGCAGCTGCGTATTCTCGTCCGCGCTCGTGTCGAAGCTGTACTGCCACGAAAGGTCGATCATCCGATCGCCTCTGTAATCGGCCAGCTGCGCCAGCGGCATGACTGCCCGCTCGAGATCGGGCACAACCACGAACACCGACGGCACAAAATTCATCGCCGCATCGGCGCTGCCCATGAAGTCGTCCACGAGTTTTTTCACGCGGTAGGTCTGGCCGCTGCCGCGGACGGTAAACGTCGGCTCGGTGTATTTCATGCGCACCGTCGAAATGAGCACCTCGTCGCCTGCCAGCGTTTCGGCCATGCCCATGCAGCGGTTGTAGTCGGCAAGGCCGACCAGATAGAGCGTGCACACATCGTCCATGACGGACGGGTCATAGTAATTGACGTTTCGCACATCCGATTCAAATTCCGCGCCGAAGAACGCGCCCGAGACCGTTGCGCGGGCGTATGTCTCGGTAAAGGTCTGCTCTGCGCCGCAGTCTGCCGCCGCCTTGTCCACCGCCTCGCGGATGGGGGCCGTCCGCTCGTCCACCGTGTCCTCCGGCGCTTTCAGGCCGATGCGCACGGAAAAATCGTGCGGATAGCGCGTGTTGAGTGAGTCCTCCGCGCCAAAGTACAGGCACGTCGTGGACGAGATCATCACCAGCACCATCGTCGCCAGAATGCAGATGGAGGCCAGCCCCGCGCCGTTCCGCCTCATGCGGTACAGCATGGAGGACACCGACACGAATTGATTCGGCTTGTAGTAATAGCGTGTATTTTTCTGCAGCAGCTTGCAGCCCGCGACCGAGCCCGCGATAAAGAGCATGTACGTCGCCACGATGACCATGACAACCGCGACGAAAAACCACAGCATTGCGCTCATGGGATCGGCCACCGCGATGGCCAGATAGTACGCGCCCGCGAGAAGCAGCACGCCGAGTACCGCCAGCACCCAGTTGGCCTTCGGCGGCTTTTCACCGGCGGCCTCGCTGGATAATAGCTCCCTCGCGCTGGCCGAGCGGAGCTGGCGCAGGGCGTTGAGGTAAATGAGCAGGTGAATTACGCCAAAGATGGCGCACGTTCTGCCCATCGCGGACAAGTCCAGATAGATCGCGTAGCCCACCTCGCCGCGCATCACGTTGACAAGGCAAAGCTCTGCCAGCTTGGAAAGCAAAAACCCCAGCGCAAGGCCCGATACAAGTGAAACAGCCGCAATCAGAAGCGTCTCCCAGAACAGAATGCGCGCGATGTTCCACTTGCCCATGCCGAGGATGTTGTACAGGCCAAACTCCTTCTTGCGCTTGCGAATGAGAAACGAGTTGGTGTAGAACAGGAAAATGAGCGAGAAGATGGCAACAACGAAGCTGCCGAAATTGAGCGTGACCTGCGCCGTTCTGCCGCCCGTCACATTTTCCAGCAGCGGCGAACGCGAGAGAAACAGTATAATGTAGAACATCGCCGTCATGCCCATGCAGGTGAGCAAATACGGCACATACAGCCGCCTGTTTTTTGCCACGCCCGTGGCGGCCAGACGCGGATAGAACCCGGCCTTCATTGCGCCTCACCGCCCGTCTGCAGCATCGTCAGCGTGTCTGCGATCTTCTGATACAGCTGTTCATCCGAGCTTTCGCCGCGATAGAGCTGATGGTAGACCTCGCCGTCCTTGATGAAGAGCACGCGCCCGGCGTGGCTTGCGGCCTTGACCGAGTGGGTGACCATCAGAATCGTCTGCCCGCCGCGGTTGATCTGCGCGAACAGGCGCAAAAGCTCGTCCGTCGCGCGCGAATCCAGCGCGCCCGTCGGCTCGTCGGCGAGCAGCAGACGCGGGTTTGTGATGAGCGCGCGCGCCACGGCGGCGCGCTGCTTCTGTCCGCCGGAGATCTCATACGGATATTTTTTCAGAATGTCTGTGATGCCCAGCTTCTGCGCCAGCGGCGCGAGCCTTCCAACCATCTCGCCGTGCGATTTTCCAGCCAGCACGAGCGGCAGGAAGATATTGTCCTCGACCGAGAAGGTGTCGAGCAGGTTGAACTCCTGAAACACAAAGCCCAGATGGTCGCGCCGGAACGCGGCGGCGTCCGCGTCGCGGACCTTCGACAGCGGCCTGCCGTCGAGCCAGATCTCACCCGACGTGGGCTTGTCAAGACTCGCCAGCAGATTTAAAAGCGTCGTCTTGCCCGAGCCGGATTCGCCCATGATGGCGACATATTCGCCTTCTTCGACGCTGAAATTGACGTTTTTCAGCGCCTCCACTTCATTTGCGCCAAAGCGGGTGGTGTAGACCTTCCGCAGAGCGCTGACCTGCAGTATTTCCATGGTCAAGCCTCCTTTGCTTTGGCTCCATTCTACCGCGCCGCGCCGCCTGCCCGCCATCGAATCGGCTTACACTTTGCCGTGCGCATCTTACAGTTTTGTAAGACTGCGCTATTCAAAGCGCGTTTCGCTTTTTGACAGGTCCAGATACACGCGGGTGCCGCAGCCCGGCGCACTATCGGCGCGGATCGTATGGCCCAGATTCTTGCATACGCGCGCGCACAGATACAGACCAAGACCGCTGGCTTTTTTGTCCGCGCGGCCATTGCAGCCCGTAAAGCCGCGTTCAAAGATGCGCGGCAGATCCTCCGGTGCGATACCGATGCCGGTGTCTTCGATCACGAGCGTGGCAGGCGCTTCCAGCCGGATCGTGACGCTGCCGGCGGGCGTGTATTTCAGCGCGTTGCTGATGAGCTGCTCGAGCACAAACTGCAGCCACTTCTCATCCGTCACGACGCGCGCGTGCACGGGCGCATAGACGAGACCGATTCTGCGCGAGATGAACTCGCCGGCGAATTTCTTGATCGCCGCGCGGATGACCGCGTCCAGCTCGCACGCACGGAAGAGATAGTCAGTCGTATTGGAATCGAGCCGCAGATATGCCATGACCATCTCCACGTACTGCTCGACGCGCGAAAGCTCGAGTAGGCAGGCCCGTGAAGCGTCCGTATCCTCGCTTTGCAGCTGCAGCCGCATCGCGGCAATGGGCGTTTTGATCTGATGTGCCCAGAGCGTATAGTAGTCGGTCATGCGTGCGAGCCTGCCGGAGAACGCCGTCTGCAGCTGCGCCTGCTCGTCAAGCAGGCGCGCGATGAGCGCCTGGTATTCCACGTCCACCGGCTTTTTGCCGGCACGCAGCCCGGCCTCGGCCGCCGCTGCGGCCGAACGGATACGCCGAAGCGTTTCGCAATCGCGCCGCACGCGCAGAAAATCAAAAATCAGAAGCGCCAGTCCCATCACCAGGCACAGCCCCACGGGATACGCCACCGCCGCCAGCGGCAACCGGTAGAGCGTGAAGGACAAAAAGAACATGAGTGAAAACAGCGCGCACGCGCCGATGGTCCTCCATTTTGACCGGAGATACGAAAAGAAAAGCCGCATAGTCCTACCCCACAAGATATCCGCAGCCGACTTTCGTCGTGATAAAATCCTCCAGCCCTGCGGCTGCGAGCTTTTTGCGCAGCCTGCCGACATTCACCGACAGCGTATTTTCATCCACGAAACTGTCCGTTTGCCACAGAGACTCCATCAGCTTTTCCCGGCTCACCGTCCGGCCCTTGTTCTGCATGAGAAGCGCCAGAATGCGAAATTCGTTCTTGCTCAGCTCGATGGCCCTGTCCCGGTAGTAAAGCTCCTGCTGGCCCATCTGCAGGATCGCGCCCCGGTGCTCCAATACAGGGGCCGAGGCGGCAAAGTCGTAGCTGCGGCGCAGAAGCGCCTGCATCTTCGCAATCAGCACCGCGCCGTCGAAGGGCTTGGCGATAAAGTCGTCCGCTCCCATGTTCATGGCCATGACGATATTCATGTTGTCGGCGGCGGAGGACAGGAACATCACCGGCACGCGCGAGACCTTGCGGATCTCGCCGCACCAGTAGTAGCCGTTGTAAAACGGCAGCGAAATATCCAGCAGCACCAGCTGCGGGTCAAAGGCGGCAAATTCCGCCATCACATTTGAAAAATCCTCCACGGCCCGCGCGGAAAACTGCCAGCTTTCGGCCAGCCGGCACACCTCGCGCGCGATCGCGCGGTCGTCCTCGACAAGTAATACCCGATACATAGCATCGCCCCCTCTGCCTCCATGATAGAGGCAGAGGGGGCATTTGTCAAATACAGTTCGTATGCGTTATTTCGGCAGCATCTTCCAGCTCTTGCGCAGCAGAAACAGCGTCACCAGAATATCCGCCGCGTACCACAGCGCGGAGAAGCCGCTTCCCATCAGCAGCATCAAAACGTAGAGCACGGCGCTCGCGCCGCACACGATATACAGGGCCAGCCGGCGCTTTCCCGCCATGAACCAGATATACGCCGCGCCCTTGACGAGATAGACCAGCAAAAACAGGACGTACATCACATGAAACTGCCCGATGGCGCTGAGCATCATCTGCAGCAGCTCGAGCATCTGCGAAAACTCGGGATACGGGGCGAACATGGCCACGATCTCTTCCTGATTTTCAAACAGATACAGCCCGCAGCCGAAGCTGAGCGCGGTATACAGGGCGCCCACCACGCACACAACCAGCCACGCGCAGAACAGCCCGCGCAGCCGGAGCTTGCCCGTCTCGTCGCGCCAGATGCTGCCGCGCGGCACGTCCTGCTGCTGCGATTGCTGCGCCTGCATAACGGGCGTCAGCTCTTCGGGGGCGTTTTCGCGCACAGGGGCACTGTAGCGCTTGACCAGCGCGCCGCATTCGGGGCAGATAAGCACATTGTCGTCTACTTCTTTTCCGCAGTTATAACACGTCTGCATCCGCGGTCTCCTTTCCTGTGCGCGATTTTCCGCACGGTTTGTTCAGTAGCCCTATTGTACGCGTCATTGCGCCGGTTGTCAATGCGCGTATCGCGCGCTGGAGCATTTTTTGCAAGGTTTAGGGCAATTTTTTGCATTTACAAAGCGCCGGTGATCCATATAATAGAAACAGAAGCACAAAAAGGGGGCGCATGTGTGCACTTTACCAAAATGAACGGCGCGGGAAACGACTTTATCATCCTGGAAAACCTTGACCGCGCACTGGCGCATCAGGCGCTGCCTGATATTGCCCGCGCGCTGTGTGACCGGCGCATGTCCATCGGCGCCGACGGGCTGATGGTACTGGAGCCTGCCGGCAGCGGCGCGGCCGATTTCCGGATGCTGTTCTATAATTCCGACGGCTCCATGGGCGAAATGTGCGGCAACGGCGCGCGCTGCGTCTGCCGCTACGGCTTTGAGCACGGGCTCTCGGGCGAGGTGCAGCGCATCCAGACCACGGCGGGCCTTGTCACCGGCCGCCGCGTGGACAAAAGCAATTACCGCATCGCGCTGAATCTTCCGGGCGTGGTGCGGCTGCAGCAGACGCTGCCGGCAGACGGCGGGCAGTTCACCTGCGACTATCTTGAGCTGGGAAACCCCGGCATCCCGCACGCGGCGGTAACATACCCGAACCTTGCCGCAGCGGATGAAAACAGGCTGCGCGGGCTCGGCCGCAGCCTGCGGTTCCACGCCGCGTTTCCGCGCGGGGCGAACGTGGATTTCTATGAGCTGACCGGCCCCGATACGCTGCTTGTGAAGCCGTATGAACGCGGCGTGGAGGATTTTACGTATGCCTGCGGCACCGGAGCGGGCGCAACGGTTGCGGCACTCACGCTGCGGGGCATTGTCACAGGACGGAACGTGCGCGTTGTGATGCGCGGCGGGGAGCTCTTTGTGGACGCGGAAGTGGAAGACGGGGCAATCAAGGCGTTGTATCTGACCGGGCCGACGCGGCTCGTGGCGGCGGGCGAAGCGCTGGAAGAGGCGTTTTTGCCCGAATCAAGTAAAAATGGGAGGAAGAAAACGTGAAAAAAGGAAACTTTCTGAAAACTTACTGGTTTCTGATCACAATGATGGTCGGTATCGTGGCCGGCTGCATCGTGGGCGCGCTGTGGCCCGTGGTCAAGGACGCGTCGGGTGAGGTCGTGAGCAAGGGCGCGACGGTACTTGAGCCGCTCGGCACCGTATTCATCAACCTCATGTTCTGCGTCGTCGTGCCGATGGTGTTCTGCTCCATCGCGTCGGCCATCGCCAACATGAAAAGCGCAAAGCGCGCCGGCAAGGTCATGGGTGTGACTGTTGTGACCTTCTGCGTCACGGCGGCGATTTCGGCGCTCATCATGTACATCGTCGTGCGCTTCATCCCGCTCGTAAGCAGCGCGTATGAGGCCGTCGAGGGCGAGGTCGGCCAGACGCTGGGCGTGGCCGACATGATTATCAACTTCTTCACCAAGCCCGATTTCACCGAGCTCTTCAGCCGCCGGGCGATTCTGCCGCTCATCGTGGCGGCGGTCATCTTTGGCTTCGGCATCCAGATGGCCGGCGGCGCTGAGACCAAAACGGCGCAGCTTCTGGCCGACGTCACCAACTGCATCATGAAGACCGTCAAGATCATCACCTACTACGCGCCCATCGGCTTCTTCGGCTTCTTCGCGTACCTGGTGGCGACCTACGGCCCCGAGATGATCGGCGACTACGGCCGCACGCTCATCATCTACTATGTGCTGTGCTTTGTGTATATGTTCATCTTCTTCCCCGTCTATGCGCGCTTCGGCGGCGGCAAGGGCGCGGCGAAGGTCATGTTCAGGAACCTGTTCGCACCGGCTGCCGTGTCGTTCGGCACCTGCTCGTCGGTTGCGACCATCCCCACCAACATGGATGCGGCGGAAAAGACCGGCATCTCCAAGGACGTCTCCGAGATCGTTCTGCCGCTCGGCGCGACGATGCACATGGACGGCTCTGCCATGGGCGCAATCGTAAAAGTCGCATTCTTGTTCGGCATCTTTGGTCAGGACTTCAATACCGGCCGTGCGATCCTCGCCATCATTGTGGCCGTGTTCTCGTCGGTCGCCATGTCCGGCATCCCGGGCGGCGGCGGAACAGGCGATCTGGTGCTGTGCACCATCTTCTTCCCCGACCAGCTTGCAATCGCCTACCCCATCTCCATCGCGCTGGCGAACCTCATCGATCCGCCCGCCACGATGGTCAATGCAGCGGGCGACTACGTCGTCTCGTTCATCGCGAAAAAGCCTCGCAGAGTTTCGCGCCCGCAGGCGCGAAAGACATGTAGATCATTTTTCCCGGCGGCGTGTACGTCGGGAAAAATACACTCCGGCCTGCAAGTGTGCGATCTGTCCGCCTTTGGCGGACAGAACGCGCGCACAGCAGGCTGCGGCCTGTTGTCGAAAAACTCCAAAGGAGTTTTTCGACAGCCTCCACGCCCCGGCTCCGGCCGGGGCGTTTTTACGGCTTTTCCGGCGTATCGCCCAGCCGTTTGCCGCAGTGGGGGCAATATTCCGCGCAGCCGATGCGCCCAAGATACGAGCCGCAGTGCGGGCAGCGCCAGAGCCGAAGGTGCAGCAAGGTCATCGCTGCGGCGAGCGCCAGCGCCAGCGCCGCCAGAATGAGTGCCGCCGTGCCGTTGGAAACGCATTTTGCCAGCACCAGCAGCACCAGGGCCGTGCCGCCCAGCCATCCGATGAGCCGCTTGACATTCTGAAGTTTCATTCCGGTTCCTCCTTTTGATGCTGCCTGTTTGACGTACTGCGCGGCCGGTTTGTTCCGCTGCGTATTGACGGCGGGCGGCTGCGGAAATACAATAGCAATATCAGAACGTATGGAGGCAGCCATGAATTACTATGGACAACTCATCCGCCGCGAACGGCTGCGGCGAAACTGGAGCCAGGCGGGGCTGTGCAGAGGCATCTGCGCCGTCTCATACCTGTCCAAGATCGAGCAGGGCCGGGCCGAGCCGTCGGACGAGATTGTGCAGCTTCTGCTCGGAAAGCTGGGGCTTTCGCTGGACGCGGCAGCGCGGATGGATGCAAAGGCGCTGGCGGACGAGGGCTTCGAGCTGCTCTTTTCCGGCGATTTTGCCGGCCTGCGCGCGGCGTTTTGCGATTTTGATGCCGGACGCTTTCGCGTCGCGCCGGAATATATCAGTCTTCTGCTGCTGCGCGCGCTTGCAGAAAGCGGCGGCAAGCCTGTGCAATCGGAGCTGGAGCGCTGCATGGACGCGCGGCAGCTTGCGCTGCAGCGGATTTTGCAAGGCCGTGACGCCGAGGCAATCGGCCTTCTGCCCAATGCCTACGCGCACTTCTGCCTCGGCCTTTCGGAATATGAAGCCGGGCGCTACGCCGCGGCGCTCGAGGCACTGCAGACAGCGTATGAGCTGGCGGCCAAGGACGGCGCGGCGCAGCTGATGCTGGAGTGCCGCGCGCTGATGGGCAGTTGCTACTGCAACCGGAAAAACTTGCCCGCCATGCAGACGCACTATGCGGCGGCGCGCCGCCTGGCGCGCGCGTTGGGCAGGGATGACATGCTGCGCGCCATCGGCTACAACACCGCCGCGGCGCAGATCGAAACGGGCGAGTATGAGGCGGCCTACGCGTATTTTTCCGCGTGTCAGGACCCTGACGTGATGGCGCTGCACAAGCTGGCCATCTGCTGCGAAAAGACGGGAAGAAAGGAAGAGGCGCTTGCCGCGCTGGACCGGGCCGACGCGATGGATGCGGGGTATCCCGCGCCCGAGCTGGCGAAGCAGCTGTGCAGCCTTGTGCGCCGGCGGCTCGAGCATCCGGATTATCTCGCCGACGCGGCATACGGCGAACTGCTGCTTTCCTGCTTCGAGCGCTGCCGGGCTGAGCTGCCCGCAGGCTACGCGTCCTTCCATCTGCCGTGGGTACTCGAGTGGTATCAGGCCACGCGGCAATATAAAAAGGCCTGCCAGCTTCTTTTGGATTTTCCTGAACATACCGGTTGAGCGCGCATTTATCCGGCATATTTGGACGTTGTTTTCCCAAATATGCCGGGTTTTCTTTGCCTGAGCGCCCCGCTATAATGATACGCAGGAGGCGATGAGATGAAGAAAACGCTCTGGACGAAAAATTTCTGCCTGGTCACGCTGGCTACGGTGCTGGGCGCGGCAGGCGGCATCGCGGGCGGCTTCGCGCTGTCATTTCTGGTGTTCGACGAGACGGGCAGCACGCTGGCCTCTGCGCTGATCGTGGCCATTCAGCTCGTGCCGCATATGTTTCTGCCGCTTTTTATCGCGCCGCTGATGGACCGGCTGCCGCGCAAGGCGTTTCTGGTTGCGGGCGATGTGACAAACGGCATCGTCTACGGCGCGATGGGGCTGTGGCTGCTGTATTTTGACTTCTCCTACGCGGGCTATCTCGTGGTGTCGCTGCTGCTGGCGTGCCTGGGTTCGGTCGACCAGCTGGCGTACAACAGCATCTACCCCGGCCTCATCCCCAGGGGGATGGAGGAGAAGGGCTACGCGGTGTCGTCGATGCTCTATCCCGTGCTGCAGGTCGTGATGATGCCGCTGGCGGCGGTGCTGCTCGACACGCTGGGCGTTGCGTGGCTGCTCGTCGCGCAGGGAGTGCTGTCGCTCGGCGCGGCGCTCACGGAGAGCTTTCTGCGCGTGCAAACGTGCGCGCAGGCGCAAACGGAGCGGTATACCTTCCGTGCGTGGCTGGGCGATATCCGCGAGGCACTGGTTTATCTCAGGCACGAGCGCGGCCTTTGCAGCATCTACGGCTACATGGCCGTGACGAACGGCCTGGGGAACGGCTATTCTCCCATCCTGGTCGCGTTTTTCCGCACGATGCCGGGCATGACGGCCGCAATGTACTCGCTGTTCTCTGTGGCGGAGTTTCTTGGCCGGACGCTGGGCAGCGCCGTGCAGTACCGCGTGAAAGTCCCGGAGAAAAAGAAGTTCGGCTTCGTTTTCGGCGTCTATCAGACATATGAGGCGATGGACATGTGCCTTCTGTGGCTGCCATACCCCCTGATGCTGGTCAGCCGCGCGCTTTGCGGGTTCCTCGGCAGCAACAGCGCTATTTTGCGCAGCGCCGCCGTGCAGCGCTATATCCCGGAACAGCTGCGTGCGCGCATCAACGCGTTCGACTCGGCGCTGATGACGGCAGCGTGCTGCGTATTCTCGCTGCTGGTCGGGGCGCTCGGCGAGGTGCTGGACTACCGCTGGTGCGTCACGGCCTGCGGCGCGGCAGCGATGGCCGCGTGCTGGCTGTTCATCTGGCGCGGCAGAAAAGACGTGCGCCGCATCTACGAGACGGAAGAGGCGGCGCACAGCGCCGCGGCAGAATAAAACACGCCCCGCTGCTTTGCAGCGGGGCGTGTTGCGGCAGGCGGAAATTACGCTTTGCCGGCGCAGCCGAGCACGTCGACCAGCTTGTGGCGGACGAGCTCCTTGATGTTGGCACGGGCGGGCTTGAGGTACTCGCGCGGATCGAACTTGTCGGGATGCTCGTTGAAGAACTGGCGGATGGTGCCGGTCATGGCAAGACGCAGGTCGGAGTCGATGTTGATCTTGCAGACGGACAGCTCAGCGGCATGACGCAGCTGCTCTTCGGGGATGCCGACGGCGTCGGGCATCTTGCCGCCGTTGTCGTTGATCATCTTCACAAAGTTCTGCGGCACGGAGGAAGAACCGTGCAGGACGATCGGGAAGCCGGGCAGGCGCTTGGAGACTTCTTCCAGCACGTCGAAGCGAAGGGGAGGCGGAACCAGGATGCCCTTCTCGTTTCTGGTGCACTGGGCGGCGGTGAACTTATACGCGCCGTGGCTGGTGCCGATGGCGATGGCCAGCGAGTCACAGCCGGTCTTGGTGACGAACTCCTCGACCTCTTCCGGACGGGTGTAGGAGGCGGCGTGGGCTGCGACCTTCACATCATCCTCGATGCCGGCGAGCGTGCCCAGCTCGGCCTCGACGACAACGCCGTGGTCATGCGCGTACTCGACGACCTTGCGGGTGATCTCGATGTTCTCGGCAAAGGGCTTGGACGAAGCGTCGATCATGACGGAGGTGAAGCCGCCGTCGATGCAGCTCTTGCAGGTCTCAAAGTCGGGGCCGTGGTCGAGATGCAGCGCGATGGGAATATCGGGACAGCACAGAACGGCAGCCTCAACCAGCTTGACCAGATAGTTGTGGTTGGCGTAGGCACGCGCGCCCTTGGACACCTGCAGGATGACGGGAGCATGCTCTTCCGCGCATGCTTCGGTGATGCCCTGCACGATCTCCATGTTGTTGACGTTGAACGCACCGATGGCGTAACCGCCGTCGTAAGCCTTCTTGAACATTTCGGTTGTAGTAACCAGAGGCATATTGAGACAACTCCTTGTTATCAAAAATTTCGCCTACATTTTAGCAAATGCGCGTGATATTTGCAATAGAAGAATTTACAATTTCCGAAAAGTGTGTTATATTTTGTACGTTCAGAATTCTTTCGGCCGCTCAGGCCGGAACTTTTAGGAGGAAATACACTATGTCCAATGCTTTGAAGGGCGCGCTGATCATCGGTCAGTCCGGCGGCCCGTCTTCCGTTATCAACGCCAGCGCCTACGGCGTCATCAAGACTGCGCTGGAATCCGACTGCATCACCAAGGTCTACGGCGCCAACCACGGCATCAAGGGCGTGCTTGACGACCGCCTTCTGTGCATGGACGCGGAAGATCCTGCGGAGCTGGCCCGCCTGCCCTATACGCCGTCGTCCGCGCTCGGCTCCTGCCGCTACAAGATCGCCGATCCCGACGTTGACGATACCGACTACAAGCGCATTCTTGAGATCTTCAAGAAATATGACGTGCGCTACTTCTGCTACAACGGCGGCAACGACTCGATGGATACCTGCAACAAGATCTCCAAGTATATGAAGAAGGTCGGCTATGAGTGCCGCGTCATGGGCGTGCCCAAGACCATCGACAACGACCTCTTCGGTACCGACCACTGCCCGGGCTTTGCCTCCGCCGCCAAGTATATCGCCACCTCCGTCATGGAAGTTGCGCGCGACGCGCAGGTGTACAACACCGGCATGATTACGATTATCGAGTGTATGGGCCGTCACGCGGGCTGGCTGACCGCCGCTGCGGCGCTGGCCAATGAGAAAGAGCACTGCTGCGACTTCATCTATCTGCCCGAGGTCGATTTCGACATGGACAAGTTCGTCGCGGACGTGTCCGAGTGCTATAAGAAGAACGGCAACTGCATCGTCGCCGTCTCCGAGGGCATCCACTATGCCGACGGCCGCTTCGTCTCCGAGGCCAAGACTGCCGCGACCGATGGCTTCGGCCATGCCCAGCTGGGCGGCCTGGCTGCGACGCTGGCGAACATCATGAAGGAAAAGACCGGCGCCAAGGTCCGCGGCATCGAGCTTTCGCTGCTGCAGCGCTGCGCCGCGCACTGCGCGTCGCTGACCGACATCGAAGAGTCCTTCCTGTCCGGCAAGACGGCTGTGGAAGAGATGCTCAAGGGCACGACCGACAAGATGGTGGGCTTTGCGTGCGACCGCACAAACGGCTACAAGTGCGAGGCCAAGCTGTTCGATCTGGCGGACGTGGCCAACTTCGAGAAGAAGTTCCCGCGCGAGTGGATCAACGCCGAGGGCAACAACGTCACGCACGAGTTTGCAGGCTACGCACTGCCGCTCATCCAGGGCGAGACGAAGCTCGAAAAAGAGGACGGCCTGCCCAGATTTGCAAGACTGAAGAAAGTTTTTGCCGAGTAAAATAATCAAATCCGCACGGCTTTGCCGTGCGGATTTGAGACTGTCGAAAAACGCCTTTGGCGTTTTCGACGACAGGCTGCGGCCTGCTACGCGCAAAGAAATGGCTGTCCTCTGGAC
This sequence comes from Clostridiales bacterium, assembly GCA_004555655.1. GTDB lineage: Bacteria > Bacillota > Clostridia > Oscillospirales > Oscillospiraceae > CAG-170. The sequence goes on along the minus strand of SFHJ01000032.1, from coordinate 13,511 downwards.
AGCCATTTTTCACACTTGCAGGCCGAGGTGTATTTTTTCCGAGGCACATGTCCTCGGAAAAAATGATCCATATTTGATTCGCAGCGTGCGCGCCGCGAACTCTGCGAGGCTTTTTTGCGCCTACGCTTCTTTTTTTGGAGCGAGCAGTTTTTCCATCAGTCCAGTCTTTTTGACGAACAGATACAGCGGCACGCCCAGCACGTACAAAACGGCTGCCTCGCCCGCGCCGACCTCGGCGCCGAAAATCAGAAAACTCTGCCAGAACGTGTCGGGCGCGAGCACCCACGCCAGCATCGCGCCGACGATGATCGCGTTGCAGACGATCGTGGGCAGCGGCACGAGCAGCGCCCTTTTGATCTTCACCGTCAGCAGGCACGCCAAAAGCGTGGCTGCCGTGCCAATGACGATATCCAGCACCGACACCGTGGAAAAGAGGTTCGCGATCAGGCACCCGAGCGTGAGGCCCACGGTGAGCGTCGGCTCAAAGCACACCAGCACGCACAGGCACTCGGAGAGGCGGAACTGGATGTTGCCGTAGGCGAACGAGGCCGTCAGGATGGTGACGGCGGCGTAGAGGCCCGCGACGATGCCGTTCAGAGCGATCTGTCTTGTTGTGAGTTTTTTCATGTTGTTTCCCTCCGTTTGGGGACAAAAAATGGGCGCAGAGCGCCCATCCGCCGGCTTTGCGGCAATCCCTAGTTTTGTTTAGAGACAGGATGGTTGCGAACTGTCTGCCGCGAGGCGGCTATGGCCGGGCCTGTCAGACCGGCGTTTCGGTTCTATTTTACGGATTTGCGCGCAAAAGTCAAGGATTGTTTTCCCGTTTCGCGTTTCCCCTGCGGCAGGGCGCAAAGCGGGAAACAGGCGGGACGGATGAAAGGCAGAAAGGTGCGTCAGCCGCGATAGCCGATGGCGCGGGAGACCTCCGCGGCGGCGGCGCAGACCATTGAAATGGCCTGGCGGAACTCGTCGGTGTACACCTGCCGGAACATGCCCACCACGCCGATCGCGTAGCGCACCTCGCCCGATGCGTCGTACACCGGCGCGCTGACCGAGCGCAGCCCGATCTTGTACTCGCCGTTCTCCACGGCATAGCCCTGCTCACGGATGCGCTCAAGCTCCGGGACGAGCGCGTCAAAGCTCGTGAGCGTGTGCGGTGTGTATTGCCGCAGCTCGCCGAGATTCAGCACCCTGCGGCACTCAGCCTGCGAGACGTGCGCAAGGAAGAGCTTGCCCTGTGATGTGCAGTGCACAGGCAGCCGCGCGCCGACCTCAGACACCACGCGCAGGCTGGCGTGGCTCTCCTCCTCCGCCAGCGTGACCACCGCTGCGCGGTCGAAGACCGACAGAAACACCGACTCGCCCAGCGTCTGGCAGATGTTCTGCATCGGCCCGCGCGCAATGGACGCGATGTCCCACGCGTTCGACACCGCGCAGCCCAGCTCAAACAGCCGGATGCCCAGCCAGTAACGGCCCGTCTGCGTCTGATCGATAAAGCCGGCCTCGCGCATCGTGGACAGAAGACCGTGGATCGTGCTCTTGGGCCAGCCGGTCAACTGGTACAGCTCGGTCAGCGTCAGCGGCCCGCCGGCCTCGCGCAAAAGCTCCAGCAGGCGGATGGCCTTGGTCACGGAATGGATGGTTTTCGCTTCAAGCTCCGGCATGTGAGCGCCTCCTGATCGTGTTTTTTTCAGTATAGCAAATCTTTCGCCATCAGACAAGCGCCTTTTTCGTGATTGCCGAAGCGGATTCGGGAAAATGCCGGCACGACAGAAATTTTTCCGTCGGAAAAAATTCTTCTTGACTTTTTGGCACAACGCCAGTATAATCACTATGCTGTTGCGATGCTGGTATAGCTCAGTTGGTAGAGCAGCTGATTTGTAATCAGCAGGTCGGGGGTTCGAGTCCGTCTACCAGCTCCAATTCCTGCAGCGCAGCGAACTGAATATGGGGGAATTCCCGAGTGGCCAAAGGGGGCAGACTGTAAATCTGTTGTCAGTGACTTCGGTGGTTCGAATCCACCTTCCCCCACCAGAAAGAAGACGTCATCGTAAGATGACGTCTTTTTTCTGGTATGGGTTTTCGGGAGGGGGATTCGAAAGGCGGCTCTTTGCGGCACGCCAGTGGCGTGCCGCAACCGCCGTGGCTTTTCCGCAGAAAAGCGAATCCACCTTCCCTCACCAACACCGCAATCGAAAGATTGCGGTGTTTCTTTGTTTTCAGGCGTTTTCTGAACATTTTCCGAAAAAACAAGCCAGTCTGTGTGCACGTCGTTTTGCATAAGGGCTGGCTTGTTATTTCTGTATTATACAGTCGATTTCTGTTTTTCGTCCGCGTGTCGAGGTCGGCATCGTCCGGCCTGATGTCTGCGTCCCATCGACATTGACGCCAACCCTGACGCCAACGTCGATGGGACGATTTGGGGCTGTTTGGACGAAATGCGATACAAATACGCCTCCCGGCTGCTGTTTATCTGTAGCCGGGAGGCATTTTTTCATCCGGTTATCAGCGTTCCAGCATCTTCGGCATGACTTTTCCGACAGTCTGCGCAGCCTCCTGCTGCATGCGGCTGGTCGAATGGGTATAGACGTCCAGCGTAAAGCCCGCGCTGCTGTGGCCCGGCATGGTGGACACAGTCTTTACATCGACGCCGCTTTGCAGGGCCGTCGTGGCAAAACTGTGCCGAAGGTCCTGAAATACTGTGTGTATTTGCAGTTCGCACGCTGGCGTTAGGAGCAGCGCGGACAGGGTTTGGCTATGCTCGCAGCCCGTGACTAGGGTCTTTACTGATTTCACCGGTATGAACGACGCGGTTAGAGAATCCGATCCTCCAACGGTTCGTCACTGAGGTAGTGCCGGATGTTACGTTCAATCAGTGCGCACATCTTCGATGTCATCTGATCACCATAGGCTGCGCGGTGCGGCGTGAGCAGAAGGTTTTCTGCGGTCCACAGCGGGCTGTCTGCCGGTAGAGGCTCAGTTTTTGTCACGTCAAGCGCCGCACCAGCAATCTGACGACAATTTAGTGCATGGACAAGCGCGTACTCGTCCACTATTGCGCCGCGTGCAACATTAATGAGATAGGCCGATGGCTTCATATAGCCAAGCGTATGTGGTCTGCGTCCACAATCAGAGCATTGCGCGCTGCGGCACGCCGGAAGAGATTTTCACTGCCGACTATATTGAAACGCTCTATGAGATCAGTTGCGGCAGTTACAACGCGGATTTCGGCTGTGTGGAGCTGGAACCGGCAAAGGGCGCGCCGCGGGTCTTTGTCATCGGCGGCGGGGGCAGCGGCATACCCGTTTACCGGCAGCTACAGCGGCGCGGCAATTCGAAGCGGCAGCTTCGAATTGCTCCGGCGGGCACCGTTTGCGCCTGTGGAAACCGAATGGGAACAAAAAAAGAAAGACACGACATTGTCGTGTCTTTCTTTTTGGAGCGGGTGACGAGGCTCGAACTCGCTACCTCCACCTTGGCAAGGTGGCGCTCTACCGGATGAGCTACACCCGCAACTCGATTGCGGGTACTATTATAGCAAAAAAACGGTATTTGTCAAGCCTCAGTTTTATATTCTGCGCGGTTTATCCGCCGGGCTCGGCAGGCGGCTCGTCGGGCGGCTCCTGCGGCGGCGCATCGGGCGCGGGCGTCTCCGGCCCGGTCTCGCCGGGCGTCTCGTCCGGCGGCTCCGTCTCGCCGTCAGCCGGCGCTTCGCCGTCCTCCGGCGCGAGGCCCGCGGCGGGCTCGGGCGCGGGGCAGGCGGGGTAGGCGGCCGCGTCGTAGTAATATTCCTCCATCTCACCGTCGTAGCGCGGCTGCAGCGCGCCGGTCTCCAGCACGTCGCGCAGCACATCCAGATGGACGTATTCCCCGTCCAGCAGCACGATGTTCCAGCTGTATGGCGCGCCTGCGCGCATACCGGTCACGGTGCGGCACTCCAGCCCCGTCTCATCGCACAGCAGCTGCCAGACCTGCGCCATGCTTTCGCTCGTGGCGATGCCTTCGCACAAAAGCGAATAGATGGGCGTGTCGGATTCGGCCTCGGTGTAGGTGAAGCGCTCGGTCAGATAGGAAAACAGCAGCTTTGCCTTTTCCAGATCGCTTTCACGGTAGCGGACGTAGACGCTGGCGGCGGAGATGGTGTCGCTGACGGCCTGCTCCATCTCGCGCAGCTCCCTGGCCGAAGCGGGGTAGGAGAACGTCAGCTCGACGATGCGCGGCGCGCCGCTTTCCGGGTAGCCGGCCGCGTGCAGAAGCGGGCGGGCCATGAGCCGCCGGGGATTTTCCTCAAAGTACTGCCCGGCCAGCTGCGCGTAGTCGAGCGAGCTGTCGTAGGTCAGATACATGGTCAGATGGTCGGCGTAATTGTCCATCGCCTCGCGCATGAGCCGCGCAGCCTCGGCGTCGCTGCTGACGTAGGGAATCTCGTCGAGCTGCGTGGCGAAGTCGCGGAAGGTGATATCGATGTGAATTTCGTAGAACGAGACAATCAGCGAACAGTCGTGCGTCATGTAGTCCACAGCATATACGCCCAGCGGGTCCTCGCGCGCGACCTGATAGGCCGCAGCGGCGAGATCGGCCTCCACGTCGCCGGCGTACTCGCGCACGCGGATGACACCGTGCTCGACGCCGTTTTGCACGAGCTGGCGGATGGCACGCCGGAGCGAGGCCTCGCTGTCGGCCGTGAGCGCGTCAAGTTCCTCGGGCGCAGCCTGCGGCTCGGTATGCTCAGTGATCTGCGTATATTCCGTTGGCAGAAGCTGCGTGCAGCCGGAAAGCAGCAAGCATGCGGCCAGAAGCAGCGCGCCCAGCAGCCGTTTCATGCAAAATCCCCTTTCTATATCTCGTCGGCGTAGTCTTTGAAGCCCTCGCCCAGCACCTGGTGCGCCTCCTGCAGAATCATGAATGCGGCGGGGTCGGCCGCCTGCACGACCTGCTTGAGCTCGGAGACCTGATTGCGGCTGACGGCCGTCATTACGACCGTCTTCGGCGCGCCGGTGTAGCCGCCGCGGCCGTTGAGGAAGGTCACGCCGCGGTGAATCTGCCTGTCGATGGCCGCGTAGACTGTGTCGGCGCGCTCGGTGATGATGAGCGCGACGGTCGAATAATCAAGGCCGTACAAGATCGCGTCCATCACCTCGGAAGAGACGAACAGGATGACGACGGAATACAGCGCCTTGCTGAGGTCCTTGAACACGATGCCCGTGAGCGTGACGACCACCAGGTCGACCATCAGCATGAGCCGGCCCATCTTGAGATCGCGGAATTTGCGCTTCAGCAGCCGCGCGATGACGTCGGTACCGCCGGTGGATGCGTGGCCCATGAACACAAGCCCGATGCCTACGCCGGACATGGCGCCGCCGAACAGCGCGCCCAGAAGCGTTTCCGTCGCGGGCGTGGGGACAAAGGAGAAGAGGTCAAGAAACAGCGAGCTTGCCAGCATCCCAAACAGCGACCCGAAGAAGAACCGCCTGCCGAGCACCTTGAAGCCGGCAAGAAACAGCGGCACGTTCAGAAGCGCGGTAAAAAGGCCCACGGTTCCGACGCCCGTGATCTCGACGATCAGCATGGCCAGACCGCTCACGCCGCCGACGTTGATCGAGTGCGGCTCCATGAACAGATCGAAGCCCAGCGCGAAGACCGCGCAGCCCAGCGTAATCAGGGCATAGTCGCGCAGCAGCTGCAGAAGCGGACTGCGCTGTGTGAGCGTATGATTTTTCAAGGCATGTTCCTCCTTACAGCTCCAGCGAGATCTGTTTCTCCTCCGAATCCTCCTGCCGCAGCAGCGCGCCTGCTGCGGGCAGGCTGCGCGCGCGGTAGCGCGCAGCATTCACAATGGGAGTTTCACGCAAAGGTACGGCGCGCGTCAAAACGGCGTTCTTTTTGAGCGTCATCACCGCCACGCCCTGCGTGGCACGGGTGGTCTTGACGGCCAGCTGCGACGGTGAGATGATGAGCGCCCTTCCGTCGGAGCAATACAGCGCCAGCTGCTCGTCCTCCTGCGGGCAGAGCGCGGCCTTGAGCGGGCTTTTGTCCGAGTACGCGCCCGTCAGCTTGCGGCGGTTGGATTTTGTGTCATAGGCCGACAGCGCTACCTTCGCGGCTTTGCCGTTTTCAAAGAAGAAGAGGATGCTGCCCGTATAGCTTCCCGGCAGGCACGCGCAGAAGAAGCTCTCGCCGTCGTCAAAGCCCAGCTTGCCCGGCAGATACTCGCCAAGACTCGACGCTTTCGTGTCGGCAAATTCGCTCAGGCGCGTCTTGTACACCTGGCAGCGGTCGGAAAAGACGAGAAGCTCGGCGCTGTTCGTCGTCTCCTGCGTGAGCATCGGCCCGTCGCCCTCCTTGTACTTCTGCTCGCCCGACATGCGCAGCGACTGCGGCGTGATCTTTTTCAGATAACCCTCGCGTGAGACGAACAGCGTCACCGGATAGTCCGGCACATCCGGCTCTTCCTCCACGGGCAGCGCATGGTCGTAGACGAGCTGCGTTTTGCGCGCCTGGCCGTATTTTGCGGCCACGGCGTCGAGCTCCTTGCAGATGAGATTGCGCAGCTTCCGTTCGCTTGCCAGCAGCGCGTCGAGCTCGGCGATCTCGCGTTCGAGCGTCTCGGTCTCCTGCAGGCGGTTCAGGAGAAATTCCTTGTTGATGTTGCGCAGCTTGATCTCGGCGACGTACTCGGCCTGAATCTGGTCGATGCCGAAGCCGATCATGAGGTTCGGCACGACCTCGGCGTCCTGCTCGGTCTGGCGGATGATGGCGATGGCCTTGTCGATATCGAGCAGAATCCTGCCCAGACCCTTGAGCAGGTGCAGCTTGTCCAGCTTCTTCTGCCGCTGGAAGAATACGCGGCGGCGGACGCATTCGGTACGCCACGCCGTCCACTCGGAGAGGATCTCGCGCACGCCCATCACGCGCGGCATGCCCGCGATGAGAATGTTGAAGTTGCAGCTGAATGAGTCCTGCAGCGGCGTCATTTTATAGAGCTTCTGCATCAGCTTGTCGGCGTCCGCGCCGCGCTTGAGATCGATCGTGAGCTTCAGACCCGAGAGGTCTGTCTCGTCGCGCATGTCGGCGATCTCGCGGATCTTGCCGGCTTTGATGAGCTCGGCCACCTTGTCCATGATGATTTCGGTAGCGGTGGTGTAGGGGATCTCGTAGATCTCGATGAGGTTGCCCTCTTTCACATACCGCCAGCGCGCGCGGATGCGGAACGAACCGCGGCCCGTCTGGTAGATCGAGAGCATCTCGGCTGCGTCGTACAGGATCTCGCCGCCCGTGGGGAAATCGGGCGCGGGCAGCGTCTCGAGCAGGTCTGCCTCCGGGTCGCGGATGAGTGCGACTGCCGTTTTGCACACCTCGCGCAGGTTGAAGCTGCAGATGTTCGACGCCATGCCGACAGCGATGCCGAGGTTCGGCGAGACGAGCACGTTGGGATACGTTGTCGGCAGCAGCGACGGCTCTTTCATCGTGCCGTCGTAGTTATCCACAAAATCGACGGTGTCGCAGTCGATGTCGCGGAAGAGCTCCTGACAGATGGGATCGAGCTTCGCCTCGGTGTACCGCGACGCGGCGTAGGCCATATCGCGCGAGTAGACCTTGCCGAAGTTGCCCTTGGAATCGACGAACGGGTGCAGCAGCGTCTCATTGCCGCGCGCCAGACGCACCATCGTCTCATAGATGGCCGCATCGCCGTGCGGGTTCAGGCGCATCGTCTGGCCGACGATATTGGCAGACTTCGTGCGCGGCCCGTTGAGCAGGCCCATCTTGTACATCGTGTACAGCAGCTTGCGGTGCGAGGGCTTGAAGCCGTCGATCTCGGGAATGGCGCGCGAGACGATGACCGACATCGCGTAGGGCATGAAATTCTGCTCGAGCGTCTGGCAGATGGGCTGCTCGACCGTCTCGGCGTGCAGGCCCTCGACGCCCTTGATATTGCGGTCAATTTTCGGTTCTGATTTCTTCTTTGCCATAGTTCACCTACGAAATATCGGCAAGGTCGAGATACTTGTATCCGACCTCGGCGATATGATCCTTTCTGCCTGTGAGGTTGTTGCCCAGCAGCAAATCGAACACCTCGGCCATGCGCGCCGCGTCCTCGGGCATGACCTTGATGAGCCGCCGGGTGGCCGGGTTCATGGTCGTCATCCACATCATCTCCGGCTCGTTCTCGCCAAGGCCCTTGGAGCGGTTGATGGCGACCTTTTTGCCGGAGAGCTCTTTGAGAATCGCGGCCTTTTCGCCTTCGTTGTAGGCAAACCACGTCTTGTCCTTGTAATTGATCTCATACAGCGGCGATTCGGCGATATACACATAGCCCTTCTCGATGAGCGTGGGGCAGAGCCGGTAGATCATCGTGAGGATCAGCGTGCGGATCTGGTAGCCGTCTTCGTCGGCATCGGTGCAGATGATGACCTTGCTCCAGCGAAGGCTCTCAAGGTCGAATGCGGACAGGTCCTTCGCCTTTTTTACCTGCACCTCCACGCCGCAGCCCAGCACGCGGATGAGGTCGGTGATGATCTCGGATTTGAAGATGCGGTCGTAGTCGGCCTTCAGGCAGTTGAGAATCTTGCCGCGCACGGGCATGATGCCCTGAAATTCCGCGTCGCGCGAGAGCTTGACCGAGCCGAGGGCCGAATCTCCCTCGACGATGTAGATCTCGCGCCGGGAGACGTCCTTCGTGCGGCAGTCGACAAACTTCTGCACGCGGTTGGAGATGTCGAGACTGCCCGTGAGCTTCTTTTTGATGTTGAGCCGGGCCTTTTCCGCCGTCTCGCGGCTGCGCTTGTTGACCAGCACCTGCTCGGCGATGCGGTCGGCGTCGGCCTTGTTTTCAATAAAATAGACGTGCAGGCGGCTGCGGAAGAATTCGGTCATCGCGTCCTGCACGAACTTGTTCGTGATGGCCTTCTTTGTCTGGTTTTCATACGAAGTCTGCGTGGAGAAGCAGCTCGTGACCAGCACCAGACAGTCGGCCACGTCCTGAAACGTGATCTTCGATTCGTTTTTGGTGTATTTTCCGCTGGATTTGAGATACGCGTCGATGGCGTAGACAAAGGCGTTCTTGACGGCCTTTTCCGGCGCGCCGCCGTGCTCCAGCCACGACGAGTTGTGGTAGTATTCGATCTGGCTGACCTGATTGGAGAAGACCAGTGCGGCAGAAATTTTGACCTTATATTCCGGCTTGTCCTCGCGGTCGCGGCCCTTGCGCTCGGCCTGCCAGAACTGCGGCATGGTGAGCGTCTGCTCGCCGGCGAGCTCCGAGACATAGTCGGCGATGCCGTTTTTATAGCAATAGTCCGTCGTCTCGAATTTGCCGCCTTCCAGCTCGTTCATCAGCCGGAACGTCATGCCCGCGTTCACGACTGCCTGCCGCTTTAATACGTCCTCAAAATACTCCTTCGGCACGCGGATATCCGTGAACACCTCAAGATCGGGCTTCCAGTGAAAGCAGGAGCCTGTTTTTTTGCGGTCGGCAGGCTCTTTTTTCATCTCGCCCACGAGCTCGCCCTTTTCAAAGTGCAGACAATATTTATAGCCGTCGCGGCGGATGGTGGCGTCAAAATACTCGGATGAATACTGCGTCGCGCACGAGCCGAGGCCGTTCAGGCCCAGCGAAAACTCGTAGTCGCCGCCGGCATTGTTCTGGTATTTACCGCCGGCGTACAGCTCGCAGAACACCAGCTCCCAGTTGTACCGGCCCTCTTTTTCGTTCCAGTCCACGGGGCAGCCGCGGCCAAAGTCCTCGACCTCGATCGAGCAGTCGCGGAAGCGGCGCACGGTGATGAGATTGCCGTAGCCCTCGCGCGCCTCGTCGATGGCGTTGGAGAGAATTTCAAATACGGCGTGCTCGCAGCCCTCCAGCCCGTCAGAGCCGAAAATGACCGCCGGACGCTTCCGGACGCGCTCTGCGCCCTTGAGCGCGGAGATGGAGTCGTTGCCGTATTGCTGTTGCTTTTTCATGCTGTTTCCTCACGTTTTTGTTTGGCGCAAGCGCCGGTATTGTGTACAATGTGGGCCTAAAAACCCATTATATTGTATGTAGTATACTGGTTCTTTCCCGCAAAGTCAAGATTTGCCGGGCACGCGCGCCGGCCTGTCAAAAGGCACAATTTTTCGTCAAAACTTTCTTCCTTTTTATCCGCGGGTTTTGGTTGCAATCCGCCCGGTTTCGGTCTATAGTTTAAATGGATTTCAGGAAAAGAACCAAAGAGGACAGATTATGGTAAGACAGGGATTTGACAACGAAAAATATCTCAAGCTGCAGTCCGAGCGGATTCTCGAGCGTGTCGAGACCTTCGGCGGCAAGCTCTATCTCGAGTTCGGCGGCAAGCTCTTTGACGACAACCACGCCGCGCGTGTGCTGCCGGGCTTTCTGCCCGACAGCAAGATGCGGATGCTGCTGCAGTTAAAAGACCAGTCCGAAATCATCGTCGCCATCAACGCCGCGCACATCGAGATGAACAAGCGCCGGGGAGACCTCGGCATCACGTATGACCTCGATGTCATGCGCCTCATTGACGCCTTCCGCTCCATCGGGCTCTACGTCGGCAGCGTGGTCATCACGCAGTACTGCGGTCAGCACGCGGCGGATCTTTTTGAAAAGAAGCTGCGGGATGTCGGCGTGGCGGTCTACAAGCACTATGTGATCGAGGACTATCCGTCGAACGTGAGCCGCATCGTTTCGGACGAGGGCTACGGCAAGAACGACTATATCGAGACGACGCGCCCCATCTGCGTCGTCACCGCACCGGGCCCCGGCTCGGGCAAGATGGCCACATGCCTGAGCCAGCTCTATCACGAGCACAAGCGCGGCATCCGCGCGGGCTACGCCAAGTATGAGACGTTCCCCATCTGGAACCTGCCGCTCAAGCACCCGGTGAATCTGGCCTACGAGGCGGCCACGGCGGATCTGGCGGACGTGAACATGATCGACCCGTTCCATCTGGACGCCTACGGCGTGACGACCGTCAACTACAACCGCGACATTGAGATCTTCCCCGTACTCGAGGCGATGTTCTGCAAGATCTACGGCGAGTGCCCGTACAAAAGCCCCACGGACATGGGTGTCAACATGGCGGGCTTTGCCATTGTGGATGACGAGGCATGCCGCGAGGCGTCGAAGCAGGAGATGATCCGCCGCTACTACGCGTCGGCCTGCAGCGTGCGCAAGGGCCTGGCCGAAAGCGCGGAGCTGCACAAGCAGGAGATGCTGCTGCGCGCGCTGAATCTCACGGTCACCGACCGGCCGTGCGTGCCGGCGGCCAGAGCCGTGGCTGAGCGAACCGGCGCGCCCGCGACCGCCATCGAGCTGCCAGACGGGCGCATTGTGACCGGCAAGACGTCCGGGCTCATGGGCGCGTCGTGCGCCGCGCTTTTAAACGCGCTCAAAACGCTGGCCGGCATCGACGACAAGGTGAACCTCATCTCGCCCATGGTGCTCGCGCCCATCCAGCACCTGAAGGTCGAGCATCTGGGAAATACCAACCCCAGACTGCACACGGACGAGGTGCTCATCGCCCTGTCCATGAGCGCCGTTACCAATCCCACGGCTGAAATGGCCATGGAGGCGCTGGGGAGTCTTCGCGGCAGCGAGGTGCACTCGTCCGTCATTTTATCGTCCGTCGACGAAAACGTCTTCAAAAAACTCGGCGCGAACGTCACCTTCGAGCCGGTCTATCAATCGCACGCGCTCTATCATAAGTGATGGGGCAAATTCCGGAAAGGAGCATCCATGAAACACCGCCACAGCCATATACTTTCCGCTGCCGTTGTGATATTGTCGCTTGCGCTCGTTGCGGGCGCGGTCTGGCTTCTGTGCCGGACGCTGCCGCAGAAGCGCCAGGCGGACACCGTGGAAACGCTGCAGACAGACGGCGTCTTTGAACAGCCGTCCGCCACCGTTGCACCGGAGCGGGAGGACCCATATGAGGGCGAGCTGCCCGCCGTGCCGCAGCCCGATACGCCCGATACGTCCGGCGAACCCGCACCGCAGACGCCTGCGGGCGGCAGCGCGTCCGGCGCCGGTATCTCGGAGGAAAGCCGCCGGCTTGCCGCGCAGGCGCTGGAGACGATGACGCTGGAGGAAAAGCTCTGGCAGCTGTTTTTCGTCACGCCCGAGGCCGTCACCGGCGTGGAGACCGCCACGCGCGCCGGCGAGGCGACAAGGGACGCGCTGGAGCAGATGCCCGTGGGCGGGCTGATCTATTTTTCGCAGAATCTGGAAGACCGCGAACAGGTTGTGGAGATGCTCGCCAACACCGCTTCCTACAGCCGCATCGGGCTGTTTCTCGGCATTGACGAGGAGGGCGGCACGGTCAGCCGTCTGGGCCAGAATGCCGCGCTGCAGGCCGATTCCGTCGGCCCCATGCGGGACTACGGCGACGCGGCCGACCCCGCGGCGGTGTACGACGCGGGCCAGATCATCGCAAATTCTCTGACCGCGCTGGGCTTCAACCTTGACTTCGCGCCCGTGGCCGACGTGGCCTCCGGCAGCAGCGCCGTGATCGGCTCGCGCGCATTCAGCACGGACGCAAGCCTGTGCGCCAGTCTTGTGCGCGTCATGACGGGCAGCCTGACCGACGGCGGCGTGGTGCCGTGCCTGAAGCATTTCCCCGGCTACGGAAGCGCCAGCGGCGACGACCACGACGGCCCGGCCTCGGTCGATAAAACGCTCGAGGAGCTGGAGGCGTGCGATTTTCTGCCCTTCCGGGCGGCCATCGACGACGGCGCGCCGGTCGTGATGGTCAGTCACCTCGCAGCGCCGAACGTGACGGGCGGCGACACGCCGTCTGACCTCTCGTCAGTCATTGTCACCGATATTTTACGGAACAAACTGGGCTTTTCAAACGTCATAATTACAGATTCGCAGCAGATGGCCTCGATCACCGGCAGCTACACCGCCGCAGAGGCCGCAGTGGGTGCGCTCAAGGCCGGCGCGGATATGATTTTGATGCCGGCCGGCCTGCAGCCGGCATACGACGGCGTGCTCGCTGCGGTGCAAAGCGGCACGCTTACCGAGCAGCGCATCGACGAGAGCGTGCTGCGGATCTTACAGGTCAAGGCGCAGTACGGCATTTTGACGGCCGCGGCGCTCAATTCCGGGGACGACAATTCGTAAGGAGGAAAAATATATGGAAAACAGAAAGCTCTGCCGCGCTTCGCGCGATAAGAAAATCTTCGGCGTCTGCGGCGGTATCGCGCATTTCTTCGGCATCGATTCCACACTGGTGCGGCTGATTACCGTCATCCTGGTGTTTGCCGCGGGCCTGAGCGTGTGGGTCTACCTCATCGCGGCGCTCATCATGTCGGAGACGGACGAATACTGAGCAAAAACGCGGAAAGCGATGCTTTCCGCGTTTTGATTCTGTCTGCAGCGCGCCGCGCGCGAAACTGGCTGCCCACAGGGCAGCCAGTTTGAGGCTGTCGAAAAACTCCTTTGGAGTTTTTCGACAACAGTCCGCGGCCTGCTGCGCGCACGAGCTGTCCGCCAAAGGCGGACAGCCTGCACACTT
>SFHJ01000031.1 GCA_004555655.1 Clostridiales bacterium | reverse complement strand
CATTCATCGAACAACTTGTTTTCAGATCTTTATCGATCAAAATTGTCCAAGGTGTTTGTTCATGTTTCTCGTTGTTTAATTTACAAGGTGCACTCCGCAATCGCGGGCTTTCATTGTATCACATCGTTTTCCAAAAGTCAAGAACTTTTTTCAAATTTTGTGATTTTGTTTTCTACTGCTCACGATTAGCTGTGCTAATCGGTCATCGCAGCGAACTCTCATATATTAGCACAGCTTCAAGCGTTTGTCAAGAACTTTTTTCGAGGTTTTTCACTCACTTTTCCTGACCGCTTTTGGCGGCGCCGGGCACTCTCTCAAGCGCCCGGCTATCTTACCAAAGGGAATCGCGTTTGTCAACCCTTTTTTTCGAATTATTTCTACCTTTTTTGACTGCCACAATCCCTAGTGTCAAAACCGGCAAAAATCCCCAAAATATGCCTGCCATTACCGTCTGCGCGGCCTGTGGCACGTGCCCTGCCAGCGGCACCGCGGCAAGTGCGGGCACGCACGCGCCCGCTGCGCACCAGTTTTGCTGCGCGCGGGGGCATAGTGTGTGTGCGATCTGCCCGGCCGATTGCGTCAGAAGTCCTGTCAGGCAGAAAAAGCCCGTGAGCATCGCCGCCGACACGACTGGTTCAAACCGTTCGGCCACGCCCACCACACTCAGGCTCTTGCTCATGACATAAAACGGCGAGGCCGTGCGCTGCACCACCTGCGGCGAGAGCACACCCGACACGGCGCACGCGCACGCGGCGGGCACAAGCGCCATCAGCGCGCACCAGCGCCCCGGCTTTTCCCCTTTTGCCCCTGCCTGTGGCAGATACAGCGCCGCCTGCGCGGCCAGGAGCGTAAAAATCGCCTTTGCTGCCTGCTGTGCGCTGCCCCACGGCCGGCACCACTGCAGCTCCACCTGTCCCGCCGCTGCAAGCAGCAGCACCGCGTAGCCAAGTCCCAGCAGCAAAAGCAGCACGCCGGCTGCACGCAGAACCGTGTCGCTTCCGCGCCAGCCGGCAAACGCCGCAAGCAGCAAAACGCTCACCGGTGCGAGCCACTGCAGCCCGTCCTCAGGATACGCCGCCGTGCTGCCGGCAGCAGCCGCCCCGGCGGCAAAGACCGTCCAAAGGAGCGTCAGCACGAGAAGTATGCCGCCCGCCGTGCGGCCGAATGCCAGCTGCACCGCGCGTGCAAGCGGCATCTCACACATTCTATATAGGAAAAAGAAAAAACCCGCCGCAGCTGCGCCGCCCAGCAGCGCCCAGTGCCAGCTGAACCCCGCGAGTGTCAGTGCCGCCGGCGCACTGAGTCCGGCAAGCGTCAGCGCGGGTAGCTGCCGCGCCGCGTCTTCATCCCGCAAGCGAAAGCCTCCCCTCTGTCTGTGTGAGCTGCGGCGCGTACACGGGCTCGCCGCGCAGAAGCGATGCATACGCATGTGCGAGCGTGAGCGCGGGCGGATGCGCCTGCAAAAACGCGCGCAGTTCCTCGATCCCGGGCAGCTCGCCTCCGGCGCGGGCAAGCCTTGCCGCCGGACGCAGCGCGCGGCACGACGCCGCCTGCGGCAGCAGATACCATGCCCGCTCGCGCAGAACGATATGCTCCGCCGTGTCCAGGAACAGCTCACCCGGCGCGTGCGCGCGCATATCCTCCAGCGCCCCGGAAAGACTTGCTCCGCTGCCCGAAACGCCGCAGTCGGCCTCGACCGTGACCTCGCCTTTCGACGCATCCACGACCAGCACCTGCGCGCACAGCAGCCCGGACGCGTCGCGCGCCTTTGTCGGCCACAGCCCCAGCGCCGTGACGGCCGCTGCAAAGACAAACCAGAATGCCATTTGTTTCATCGTTTCACCTCTGCCTGCGCGCGTCCTGCGGACGAAGCGCCGGGTCGCGGAAGCGGTCGTTTCTGAGCCGCCCGCGCAAAATCGCGCCGCCGCTTGCCGCGCGTGAAAACGGCGCCAGATACGCCACATCCAGACTCGTGAGCGCCGCCAGGTGCACTGTGAGCGTCAAAAAGCCCACCGTCACGCCGAACAGCCCCCAGAGTCCGGCCAACGCGGCCAGTGCGAAGCGCCAAACGCGCACCGCGTCGGAGAGGTCGCGGTTGGGAAGCGTGAAGCCGCAGATGCCGCTCGAAGCCGTCACGATGAGCGCCGCGGGCGAGACGAGCTTGGCCTCCACCGCCGCCGTGCCGACGACGAGTCCTCCGATGATCGACACGGCCGTGCCGATCGCCTGCGGCAGATGCAGTCCCGCCTGCTGCAGCAGCTCGAATGCGGCGAGCAGCCCCAATATTTCAAAAATCGTGTCGAACGGTACGTCCTTTTTGCTCTCGATGATGGCCAGAAGCAGCTTTGACGGCAGCATCTGCTGGTGAAACATCGCCGTGGCGACGTAGACGGCGGGCAGAAGCAAGCTCACAAACAGTGCCAGATACCGCAGCAAACGCACGAATGACGCCGAGATATAGTCCACCGCCCGATCCTCGGGCGACTGCATGAGCCTGCCGAGGCTCACCGGCGCGAGATAGCCCAGCGGCATTCCGTCCACCAGCAGCCCCACCTGCCCGTCCAGAAGCCCCTGGCAGAACTTGTCCGTCCGCTCGGTGTACTGCAGCATCGGAAACGCCGTCTTTCTGGAGCCTGTGACGTACTCCTCCACCGCCGCGGGCAGCAGCAGTCCGTCGATGTCGATGGCCCTGAGACGCGTGGTCATCCGCGCGACAAGCCCCGGGTCGGTGAGGTTTTCAATGTAGCACACCGTCACGTTGGTGAGCGTCCGTTTGCCCACCACGAACTGCTTCAGCCGCAGCGCGGGCGTGCGCAGATGCCGCCGGACAAGGCTTGTGTTCGTGCGCACCGTCTCGACAAACGCGTCCTTCGCGCCCTTGATGGTGTTCTCAGCCTCTGGGCTGGACGGGCCGCGCTTTTCGCCCGTCTTGACCTCGAAGCACAGCGCCGTCTTCTGCGCGCCGAAAAACACCGCGCAATAGCCGTTCACCAGCAGCTTTGCCGCCGCGCCGGCCGTATCCGCGCGCGTCATTGCCGCGCACCACACCGCGCCCGACGCGGCCCGCTCAAATATTTCCTCCTGTGTCCCGGGCAGGAGCCCGGCCAGCGGCCGCAGCACAAAATCGGCGATGTCGCCGCCGGAGGTCAGCCCGTCGATAAAATACACCGTGACCGGCACGCCGCCGGCCGTGACGCTGCGCGTCTCAAAGTCCGCCGCACCCTCAAACAGCGCTTCGACCGCCTTCGCGTTTTCATTCACCACCTTGCCGCCTCCTTTCAGGTTTTGGTTTATGTTGCCGCAAACGCGGAAAAATTATACCGTCCCGGTTTGCATCTTCCGCGCACATATGCTAAAATGAAAGAACTTATGACCATACTGCCGGATGACAGACACAATATACGATATGGAGCGAAATCATGTACGAGATCATCACCGAAAAAACGCTGTCTGAATACGAAGCCTTTGTACAGTCGCACCCGAAGGGCAACTTTGCCCAGAGCTTCCTCTGGGGCAAACAGAAGCCCATGTGGCGCTGGCAGGCCGTGGCCGTGCGCGGATCGGACGGAAAAATCAAGGGCACCCTCGCGCTCATGACGCGGCCCGTGCCCGTGATCGGCCGCACGCTCATGTACGGCTGCCGCGGCCCCGTGTGCGATCTGGACGACCGGGAGACGCTCGCCGAGCTCATCGAGGGCGCAAAGGCGCTGGCGAAGGAGAACCGCGCCTACGTCATCAAAATCGACCCCGACGTACCTTCCTCCAATACGCAGTTTGCAGGCCTGCTGCACGAGCTGGGCTTTCGCGGCAAGGAGGGCGGAAAGAATTTTGAGGCCATCCAGCCGCGCTATGTCTTCCGCCTGAATGTCGAGGGAAAAACGGAGGACGAGCTGCTGGCAGGCTTCCACCAGAAGTGGCGCTACAACATCCGCCTTGCCGAGCGCAAGGGCGTGACAGTGCGCGTGTGCGGCAAGGAAATGGTACCCGCGTTTTCCGAGCTGATGCTCACCACCGGCGTGCGCGACGGCTTTGTGACGCGAAAGCCCGAGTATTTTGCGGCCATGCTCGATAACCTGGGCGAGCACTGCCGGCTCTACATGGCCTTTGACCCTGCGGGTACGCCCATCGCGGGCACGCTCGCCATCCACTACGGTGACAAGGTGTGGTATCTCTACGGCGCTTCGTCGAACGAGCACCGCAACCTCATGCCCAACTATTTACTCCAGTGGCGCATGATCCAGTGGGCCGTAGAAACAGGCTGCCGCGTGTATGACTTCCGCGGCGTGTCCGGCGACGTGTCCGAGGACAACCCGCTCTACGGCCTGTACCGCTTCAAGCAGGGCTTCGGCGGCGAATTTACCGAGTTCATCGGCGAGCTTGACCTGGTGCTCAGCCCCGTTGTCTACTGGTGTGTCGAGCACGGCACGTCCATCTTCAAAGAGCTGCGCCGCAGGCTCTATCTCATCAAAAACCAGAACAAATCCCCCGAACAGGAGGCGGCGCGATGAAAGCCTATATCGTGGATTCTTCCATCATCCGCGAAAACCTCAAAAACCTCAAAAAGCGCGCCGGCGGCACGCCGATCTGGGCGGTTTTGAAGGGCGACGCCTACGGCCTCGGCCTTGAGCCGATGGCCGCGTTCTGCGCGGACGCGGGCATCGACCGCTTCTGCGTGACGGAGCTGGACGACGTGCGCCGCCTGCGCGAAGCAGGATACAAGGACGCGCACATTCTGATGCTGCGCCCCACGACCGACGTGGACGAAATTCACCAGTTGCTTGACCTCGGCGCAATCTTCACGGTTTCCAGTCAGGACGACGCAACGGTGCTCTCGGGGGTGGCCGCGCAGCGCGGCGCGATTGCGGAGGTGCACATCAAAATCGACACCGGCATGGGCCGCTACGGCTTTCTGCCCACGGAGCTGGATAAAATCCTGCCCGTCTTTGCCTACATGGACTCGCTCGCCGTCTCCGGCGTGTATTCGCACTTTTCCAGCGCGTTCTGCAGTCAGAAGCAGACGCGCACGGCATATCTCGCCTTTACCTCCGTCCTGCGCGCCATCGTGGACGCGGGATACGAGACGGGTGAGACGCACATCTGTAACTCCGCAGGTCTTCTGCGCTTCCCCGAGTATAAGCTGGGCGGTGTGCGCATCGGCTCCGCCATTTTAGGGCGGCTCTCATTCAAGGGCAGCTACGGCCTGCGGCGCGTCGGCTACTGTCAGGCGCGTGTGGACGAGGTGCGCTGGCTCCCCAAGGGCCACACCTGCGGCTATGGCGCAGGCTGGAAGGCCAGGCACCCGACGCGCATCGCCGTGCTTCCCGTGGGCTGGTATCACGGCTTCGGCTGTGAGATGGGCCGCGACCTCTTCCGCCCGCGCGATCAGCTGCGCGCAGCCGCGTCGGCCATCAAAGGCCTCGTCTTCAAAAAAGCGTACTATGTCACCCTGAACGGCAAGCGCTGCAGGGTGCTGGGCCATATTGGGATGCTTCACACGGTCGTGGACGTGACGAACGTCCCCTGCGCCGTCGGCGACACGGCCATTTTTGATATCAACCCGATCATGTGCAAGGGCATGCCGGTCGTTTTTCAGTGAGGTGCGCCATGTCTGATATGATCTGCGCCATCGCCACGGGGCTTGTCCGCTCGGGCATCGGTGTCATCCGCATGTCCGGCGCGGGCTGCATTGAGGCCGCCGGGGCGGTCTTTTCTCCCATGTCCGGCAAACCGCTTTCCGATACGCCCGACCGCAGGCTCGTGCTGGGCACGCTCTATGACGCGCAGCGCCGGCCCGTCGACCAGTGTCTGGCATTCATTTCCCGCGCGCCCGCGTCATATACCGGCGAGGACACGGCGGAGTTTCAGTGCCACGGCTCGCCCGCCGCGCTCACGGCGGCCTTGGAGTCGCTCTTTGCCGCGGGCTTTCGTCAGGCGGGGCCGGGCGAGTTCACCCGCCGCGCGTTTTTGAACGGGCGGCTCGATCTCACACAGGCCGAGGCCGTGATCGACCTCATCGACGCGCCCACCGCCGCGGCCGCGGCCAACGCCGCCGGGCAGCTCTCGGGCGCCATCGGCGCGCGCATCGGCCCCATCTACGACGCTCTCACAGACCTGCTTTCCCATTTTCACGCCATCCTCGACTATCCCGATGAGCTGCTCGAGCCGTTTGAGATTGAAGAAGCCGAAAAGACGCTTGCCGAAGCACGCGGCGCGCTTTCGGCGCTGCTCGATACGGCCAGACGCGGCCGCTTCATTTCCTCCGGCGTGCGCGCGGCCATCGTGGGCAGCCCCAACGCGGGAAAATCGAGCCTGCTCAACCTGTTGGCAGGCTTTCAGCGCGTGATCGTCACCGACATCCCCGGTACCACGCGCGATACGGTCGAGCAGTCCGTAACGCTGGGCCGCCACCTTCTGCGTCTTTGTGACACCGCCGGCATCCGCGAAACGGATAACGAGATCGAGCGGCAGGGCGTTTTGCGCAGCGCCGAGGCCATTTCCGCCTGCGACCTCGCCATTTTCGTCGTCGACGGCAGCAAGCCCATGACGCAGGAGGACCATCGCGCGATGGAGTTAGCGCTTGAAGCAGGCGAGGCCATAGCTGTCATCAGCAAGACCGACCTTGGCTGTGTCATTTCCCCGTCCGACCTGCCGTTTTCCTGCGTCGTGCCGCTGTCCGCCAGGACGGGCGAGGGGTTAGACCTTTTGGAGCAGGCCGTGGACATGATCTTCCCCGACGACACGCCCTGCGACGGCTCGCTCCTCACGAACACCCGGCAAATCGACGCGGCCCGCCGCGCTGCCGCATCGCTCGATGCATCGCTCGCGTCACTTCGCGCCGGCATGACGCCCGATGCGGTGCTGCTGGACGCCGAGGCCGCCATGACGGCGCTCGGCGAGCTCACAGGCCGCGTCGTCCGTGAGGATATCACGAACCGCATTTTCGAGCGCTTCTGCGTCGGCAAATAACCACAATTCGAGGCAATTCTATGATTTATCTGGACAACTCTGCAACCACAAAACCGTGTGCCGCCTGCGTTGAAACCATGACGGAGCTCTTGACCGCCGACTGGGGCAACCCCTCGTCGGTGCATGCGCTGGGCATCGCCGCGGGCAGGCGGCTTACGCAGGCGCGCGCGCAGGTGGCCGCCGCACTCGGCGCCGAGCCGAACCGCGTCTTTTTCACCTCCGGCGGCACCGAGGCCGACAACTGGGCCATTTTCTCAGCCGCCGAGCGCCTTGGCAAGCGCGGCAGGCACATCATCACCACCGCCGTCGAGCACCACGCGGTGCTGCACCCGATGCAGAAGCTCGAATCACGCGGCTTTGACGTGACGTACCTGCAGCCGGACGCGTCAGGCGCAGTCACGCCGGACGCGCTCAGGGCCGCGCTGCGGCCAGACACGATTCTTGTCAGCATCATGATGGTCAACAACGAGACCGGCGCAGTGATGCAGATTTCCGACATGGCGCGCCTGACGCACCGCGTGAGCCCGCTGGCACTGTTTCACACCGACGCGGTACAGGGCTTTTTGAAGGTTCCCTTCAAGGCAAAAACGCTCGGCGCGGACATGATCTCCGTCTCCGGCCATAAAATCCACGCCGGCAAGGGCGTGGGCGCGCTCTACATCCGCCCGAACCTCACGCTGCCGCCCTACATTCTTGGCGGCGGGCAGGAGAGCAACCTCCGCTCGGGCACGGAAAATCTGCCCGCCGTCTGCGGCTTCGGCGCGGCGTGCGCGCAGTTTGATCCCGCCTCTCTTTCACACATGGCGGGCCTGCGCGACCTGGCGCGACAGGAGCTTTCCAAAATCGACGGCCTTGTTCTCATCGGCAGCGGCGAAGCGCCGCACATCGTGAGCCTGTCTCTGCCGGGCCTTCGCTCACAGGGCGTCATCAACTGCCTGCAGGACCGCGGCATCTACGTTTCCGCAGGCTCTGCCTGCGCCAAGGGCCACCGCAGCCATGTGCTCGAGGCCATGCGCCTGCCGCCCGCCGTGATCGACGGCTCCATCCGCGTGTCGTTCTCGGAGGAAAACACCGAACAGGACGTTTATGCGCTCTGCTGCGCGCTGCGCGAGGCCAAACGCGTTTTGGGGGGCTGACAAAAAACAGGGCTCCCCTTGCCATGGGGAGCCCTGTTGAGGCTGTCGAAAAACTCCTTTGGAGTTTTTCGACAACAGGCCGCGGCCTGCTGCGCGCACAAGCTGTCCGCCAAAGCCTCTCCAAATCACGACTGAGCACAGTCGTGATTTGGTTTGCATTATTTCGCGCCTGCGGGCGCGAAACTCTGCGAGGCTTTTTCGACACGCTGAAATGGCTGTCCGGCGGACAGCCATTTTTATGCGTATTCTGATCACTCTTCTTTGGCAGTGACGGCGATGTGCAGCTCATCGAGCTGCTTCTGCGTGACCTCGCTGGGCGCGCCCATGAGGATATCCTGCGCGTTCTTGTTCATCGGGAACGGGATGATCTCGCGGATCGACTCCTCGCCGGCCAGCAGCATGACCATACGGTCAACGCCCGGGGCGATGCCGGCATGGGGCGGCGCGCCGTAGCAGAAGGCGTTGTACATGGCGGGGAACTTGCTCTTCACATCGTCCTCGCCCAGACGCACAAGCTGGAACGCCTTGATCATGATCTCGGGGTCGTGGTTCCGGACCGCGCCGGAGGACAGCTCCACGCCGTTGCAGACGAGGTCGTACTGCTGCGCGGTGATGGTGAGCGGGTCGATCTCGCCCGCGATGGCCTTGTCGAGCGTTTCCGCGCCGCCGCCCGGCATCGAGAACGGGTTGTGGCAGAACTCCAGTTCGCCGGACTCCTCGCCGATCTCGTACATCGGGAAGTCGACGACCCAGCAGAACTCGTAGCGCTCCCTGTCCATATGGCCCGGCACGGCAGCGCCGAGCATCTTGCGCAGAACGCCGGCCGTCTTCTGCGCTGCGCCCTTCTTACCGGCACTCACGCCGACAAAGCAGCCGGGCGTGAG
Organism: Clostridiales bacterium; assembly: GCA_004555655.1. Taxonomy (GTDB): domain Bacteria; phylum Bacillota; class Clostridia; order Oscillospirales; family Oscillospiraceae; genus CAG-170. The sequence continues at coordinate 19,621 of SFHJ01000031.1, read as the reverse complement.
TCCGAGCGCCGCGGTGATGGCGGCATTGTTGGGCTGGACGAACTTGGCGATACCGCCGGCAAACGCGCCGTCGGCCTCGACCTTGAACCAGTAGGGCTTCTGACCGGCCTGCACCTCCACGTCGGCGCAGAGCTTGTCGATCTGCTTTCTCGTCAGCTCGCAGCCCGTGACCACGATGGCCTTGACGGTGTTGCCGTCAGCGAAGGGCGCAAATTCACTGCCCGCGACGAGCGCGGTCATGTCCTGGCAGACGAGGTCGATGCGCAGGTCGGGCTTGTCCGAGCCGTAGGTCTCGAGCGCGTCATTGAACGAAATGCGGCGGAACGGCGCGCTGGACGCGACGTTGTACTTGCCGTATTTGGCGAAGATGGGCGGCAGCACATCCTCTAAAATGGCGAACACGTCGTCTTGCGAGGCAAACGCCATCTCCATATCGAGCTGATAGAACTCACCGGGGCTGCGGTCGCCGCGCGCATCCTCATCGCGGAAGCAGGGCGCGATCTGGAAGTAGCGGTCGATGCCCGAGGCCATTAAAAGCTGCTTGAACTGCTGCGGCGCCTGCGGCAGGGCGTAGAACTTGCCGGGGTGCTTTCTGGCAGGCACGAGATAGTCGCGCGCGCCCTCGGGACTGGAGGCCGTCAGAATGGGCGTGGTAATCTCCATGAAATCGTGCTCCATCATGGCCTTGCGCAGCGCGGCGATGACATTGCAGCGGAGAATGATGTTATTTTTGACGGCGGGGTTTCTCAGGTCGAGATAGCGGTATTTGAGGCGCACCGTCTCGTCGGCCTCGCGGCTGCGGTTGATTTCAAACGGCAGCTCGTTGTAGCGGCAGCGGCCGAGTACTTCAATTTTCTCCGGCACGACCTCGATCTCACCCGTGGGGAGCTTCGGGTTCTTGCTGGCCCGCTCGCGCACCACACCGGTGACGCAGATGGTGGATTCCTTGTTGAGGGGCTTGACCACGTTCATCATCTGCTCGGTCTCGATGACGATCTGCGTCGTGCCGTAGAAGTCGCGCAGGATCACGAACGCGAGGTTTGCGCCGACGACGCGGACGTTCTCCATAAAGCCGGAGAGCGTGACATGCTCGCCCACGTTTTCCAGCCGCAGCTGGCCGCAGGTATGGGTTCTGGACTGCATCATAGTTTTGACCTTCCTTTTATCTGTGTAGCATATTACTTCAAAATTGTCTGCTTCTTTGCATCCTGCGCGGCGGCAAGGATCAGCTTTGCCGCATCCTCCGGCCGGAGCGTCTGCTGCTCCGCCGTGGCAAGGCGCTTGACCGACACGGTGCCTGCCGCGATCTCGTCCTCGCCCAAAAAGGCCACGAACGGAATATGCAGCTTGTCGGCGTACTGGATCTTCTGCTTGAACTTCCTGTTCTCGGTGTACAGCTGCGCGCGCACGCCCGCTTCGCGCAGGCCGGTGGCAAGCCTCACGGCCGGTCCGAGGTCGTCCGTCATCGGCACAATGAGTACGTCGGCCGGGCTGTCGTGGCCCGCTGCGAGCATATTTTGCTCATTGAGGACGTAGAACAGCCTGGTCAATCCGATGGAGATGCCCACACCGGGCAGCTGCCGGTCGGTATAGTATTCCGCCAGATTGTCATACCGCCCGCCCGAGCAGACGGAGCCGATCTCCGGGTGGTCGAGCAGCGTCGTCTCATACACCGTGCCGGTGTAGTAGTCAAGGCCGCGCGCAATCGTCAGATCGACGGCAAAATTCTCCTCCGGCACGCCGAAGGCGGAGAGGTACTGCGTCACGGCGCGCAGCTCGTCAAGGCCGAGGTCAAGCGTCTCGTTTCTGCCCCGGTAGCCCTCAAGCGCGGAAAGCACCTCTGCGTTCGTGCCGCGGATGGTGATAAACGAGAGGATCTCGTCCGCCTGCGCCTCCGTCAGGCCGCAGTCGTCCAGCAAAATGGCCTTCAGCTTCTCCGGGCCGATCTTGTCCAGCTTGTCCACCGCGCGCATGATATCCCCGGACTTTTCACCGAGTCCCAGCATGGCGTAGAAGCCGTTTAAAATCTTGCGGTTATTCACGCGGATCTGGAAGCGCTTCAGGCCCAGCCGCGAGAACGTGCGGTAAATCACCGACGGGATCTCGGCCTCGTTCGCAACCGACAGCCTGCCGTCGCCGATGACGTCGATGTCGGCCTGATAGAACTCCCGGAAGCGGCCGCGCTGGGCGCGCTCGCCGCGGTAGACCTTGCCGATCTGGTAGCGCCGGAACGGGAACGTCAGCTCATTGTAATGCAGCGCCACGTATTTTGCCAGCGGTACCGTGAGATCAAAGCGCAGCGCAAGATCGCCGTCGCCCTTCTGAAAGCGGTAGATCTGCTTTTCCGTCTCGCCGCCGCCCTTTGCCAGCAGCACGTCGGCCGCTTCAATCGCGGGGGTGTCGAGCGGCGTAAAGCCGTAGAGCGCGTAGGTCTCGCGCAGCACCTGCATCACGGCCTCCATCTGCAGCTGCGGCGCGGGCAGCAGCTCCATAAAGCCCGATAGCGTGTGCGGTCTGATTTTTTCCATGGTATGTGTATTCCTTTCCTTTCGGTAATCGATGCAAAGCAAAAGGTCCCTGCCCTTTCCGAAAAAAGATGCTCTCCTCCCAACGCATTGGGACGAGAGCATCTGGTATGCTTCGTGGTGCCACCCAAATTCGGAGGAACCTTCCTCCCTTTTTCCGCGCTAACGGTGCGGCGGCCGGCGATTTCGGCAAAAGCCTTATACGCGTGCTCGGCGGATGTCCTTCGCGCCCTGCGCCGCAGAAGCCTTGCAGCAAACTGGCTTCCTCTCTGATCGGCGTGCAGGCGGTACTGCTTCCGCGTCATGGCGGGTTTTCTCAGCGGATATTCTTCTTGGCCTTGAGCATCATGCGCCAGTCGAGGTCGCCGCGCTGCAGGCCCAAAATCAGCATTTCAGCCGACGCCAGATTCGTCGCGCAGGGCACGTTGTATGTGTCGCACAGATGCAGCGTCCGGATGAGCCGCTGATCCTCCCAGGGATCGGTGTCGTTGGGGTCGGAGAACATCAGCACGAGGTCAATTTCGTTATACGCGATGCGCGCGTCGATCTGCTGGTGTCCGCCCTGGTTTTTCGATAAGAACAGCGAAACGGGCAGTCCCGTGGCCTCGGAGACCAGACGGCCCGTCGCGGCCGTAGCGGAAAGCGAGTGCCGGGAGAGGATGCTTTTGTATGCGGTGCAGAACTGAACCATCAGCTCTTTTTTCTTGTCATGCGCCATCAGGGTGATATTCATACGTGCAGCTCCTTTTCCTTCGTATTTGCCGCGGCTACAGACGCATCAGCGGCGCTTTTCTGCCGCACAGGCGGCTGGCGATATGGGCGCAGGCCTCAGCCGCGCCCTGCTGGGTATAGATGATGAGCGGCGTACCGGCCGCGGCCGCGAGCGTGACGCTGGCGTCGTCGGGCACGATGCCGAGAAGCGGCAACCCCACCTCATCCATCACGTCGTCGATCGTCGCGCGCATCCGGCGGTAGAGCTTCGCGCTCACGCGGTTGACAATGAGCTTGGCCTCAATCCCGGCGCGGCGCTGCAGAAGGAGGTCGCTTGTGCGCGCCGCATCACGCATGGCCGCCGGGTCGCCGCCGCACACGACGAGCGCGGTACCGGCAAACGCCGTGGCAAGCTGAAATCCCGCGCCGATACCGGCGGGCGCATCGAGGAAGATCCAGTCGAACGCCTCGCCCGCCGCCTCCAGCATCCGGCCGAACTGCCCGGCAGAAAGCGACTCGGCCGTCTCGCTGACCGGCGCGGTCAGAAGCGACAGTGTGGGCATCTGCGGATGCACAGGCGCATCGGACAGGGCGTATTCCCCGCGCATGACGCTGGAAAACGTGACCGAGGCCACGTCCGCCATGCCAAGCGGGATATCGAGATTGCGAAGGCCCACATCGCAGTCGATGCACAGAACGCGCTGCCGCTCGACGGCCAGGCACGACGCAATGGCCGCGCACAGCGAGCTCTTGCCCGTGCCGCCCTTGCCGGAGATGACAGATATGATCTGCGCCATGCCGCGATACCCTCCGCAAATCCAATAGTTGTGACTATTATATACGAGTCTTTGCGCAAATTCAATAAGAAAACCGCCTGTTGGGAGAAAAAACTCATACGCTGCGCAGCCAACACAACGCACACAAAAACGGAATATTTTTTCGTGGCTTGCAGTTGATTCCTGTTGATTTCTGCGAAAAAATACGGTATGATACAAAAAGGAATGCGGCGGAGGGGATGCTCCGTCACAAAAAACATCTTTCACCGGCCATTTGGATACTGAAGGAGAAGTTATTCATGATTATTACGCAGAAAAAACCCATCGAAGAATTGATGGCGATGGTCGCGGACGCGAAGACCGTAGCCATCGTCGGCTGCGGCAGCTGCGCCACGGCCTGCCAGACCGGCGGCGAAGCGCAGATTGCGGAGCTGACCAAGACGCTCGAAGCCGCCGGCAAGAAGGTCGTCGCCACCACCGTGTGCGATTACTGCTGCATGAACCTCGGCGTCAAGGGCAAGATGAAGGCCGTCACGGCGGCCAAGCCCGACTGCGTCATCGCCATGAGCTGCGGCGACGGCGTGCAGTGCGTGGCCAAGAATGCCCCCGGCATTCCCACCTACCCCTCCAATAACACCATGTACCTCGGCGAGGCCGTGCGTTTCGGCGTCTGGGAAGAGGCCTGCCACTTCTGCGGCGACTGCGTGCTTGGCCAGACCGGCGGCATCTGCCCCGTGACCCAGTGCGCCAAGAGCCTGGTCAACGGCCCGTGCGGCGGACAGAAGAACGGCAAGTGCGAGGTCAACCCGGAAAATGACTGCGCGTGGATCAAGATCTACAACCGCCTCAACGAGATCGGCCAGCTGGAGAAGCTCGGCCAGACCCGCGAGGACAAGGGCTTTGCCAAGTTTGCCTATCCCAGAACGATCAGCTTAAGGGGGAAGAAGTAATGAGCATTCTGAAAGAAGCACTTGAATCCGGCAAGTTCGGCGTCACCGCCGAAATGGCGCCCCCCAAGGGCTATGATTTCACCGAGCAGATGGAGTCGGCCGAGCTTTTGAAGGGCAAGGTCCATGCCGTCAACGTCACCGATATGCAGTCCGCCAGTCTGAAGGCCACAGGCCTCGGCCTGTGCATCAAGCTCAAGCAGGCCGGCGTCGAGCCGATTCTGCAGATGACCGGCCGCGACCGCAACCGTATGGCGCTCATGGGTGACGCGCTTGCCGCCGCCAGCTTCGGCATCGACACGATGCTGGCTCTCACGGGCGACCATCCTGTCGTCGGCGACTGCAAGGAGTCCAAGCCCGTGTACGACCTCGACTCGGTCGGCATTCTGAAAATGCTCACCGAGATGGAGCAGACCAACTGTGACTGCGGCGGCAACGAGCTTGCCGGCGGCGCGCCGAAGTTCTACAAGGGTGCTTCCGTCACGCCGGTCTATGAGCCGGTCTACCTGCAGATCAACAAGCTCCGCCAGAAGGTCGAAGCCGGCGCCATGTACATCCAGACGCAGGGCATCTTTGACCTCGAGGTCTTCAAGCGCTTTTTGGACATGGTCGACTCTGTCGGCATCAAGACGCACATCATGGCCGGCATCATCCCGCTCAAGTCCGCGGGCATGGCCAAATACATGAACGAGAACGTGCCCGGCATCGCCGTGCCGCAGGATATGATCGACCGTCTGGCCGCAGCTGCCGCCGAGGGCAAGGAGAAGGGCGTCAAGGGCCTGCCCACGCAGCTCGGCATCGAGATGGCCGCTGAGATGATCGCAAAGATCAAAGACGAGCACCTGTGCGACGGCGTACATATCATGGCCATCGGCGCGGAGAAAAACGTGCCGAAGATCCTCGACAAGGCCGGTCTGGCCATCTGATTTTCTTTCAGCTATTGTAGGCACCTTTATAGATTGCCTGTGCAAATAGCAACGCTCAGAATAAGCGCCCCGGAGCCGCCCTCCGGGGCGCTTATTCTGCGCTGCCGCGCCACGCAAAAAGCCTCGCAGAGTTTCGCGCCTGCGGGCGCGAAACTCTGCGAGGCTTTTTCGACACGCTGAAGGCCCTTCCGCCGGGAAGGGCCTTTTTCTTACCTTGTATGCGGGTCGTTGAACGCCTCGGTGTCGAAGGTGATGACCGCGTAATACTTTTTATCGCCGAACTGGATCTTCTCGTCGATTTTTTGCTTCAGCTCTTTGGTCTGTCCTGCCAGATCAAACGGCACGACAAGGTCGAAGATCAGATTCGTATGCTTGTTGCCGCGCACCATGCGGAAATCGTGCAGCGCAAGTCGCGTGTCGATCTCATGGATTGCGCCCTGCACCAGCATTTTCATCGCGTTGAGTTCTTCGTCGTCGGTCACGACGGGGTCGTAGTGGATGACGAGCTCGACATGCAGCTCATTTCTGATATCGCGCTCCATGTCGTCGATGTACTCGTGCGCGTCCAGCGCGTCCATGTGGCTGTCCATCTCCACATGCACGCTGGCAAAGCGGCGGCCGGGGCCGTAGTCGTGGACGATGAGGTCGTGAATCCCCAGCACCTTCTCATGCGACTGCAGCACATGCGCGATGGCATGCACCAGCTCCTCGTCGGGCGCCTCGCCGAGCAGCGGATTGATGGTGTCCCTGGCGATGCCCACGCCGGAATAGAGGATGAACAGCGCCACGGCAAGGCCCGCCCAGCCGTCGATATTGAGGCTCGTGAAGTGCCCGATGAGGCATGCAATGAGCACCGCGCCGGTGGAGATGACATCGTTGCGGCTGTCGGCGGCGGTGGCCAGCAGCGTGGCGGAATCGATCCGCCTGCCGAGCGAGCGGTTCAGCAGCGCCATCATCAGCTTCACCGCAATACTGCCAACGAGCACCGCGCCCACAACGAGGGAGAATTCCACAGGCGCCGGGTGCAGAATCTTCTCGACCGAGCTTTTCAGCAGCTCCACACCGATGACCAGAATCATCACCGCCACCACAAGGCCCGTGAGATACTCGATGCGCGCGTGGCCGTAGGGGTGCTTGTCGTCGGCGGGCTTGGAGGCAAGATGGAAGCCCAGCAGCGTCACGACCGAGCTTGACGCGTCGGAGAGGTTGTTCACCGCGTCGGCCGTGATGGAGATACTGCCGGACAGCAGGCCCACAAGCAGCTTGCCCGCAAACAGCAGCACGTTGCACACGATGCCCACCCAGCCCGACAGCGCGCCGTACGCCTTGCGCACGGCGGGGTCTTCCGTGTCGGAATAGTTTTTCACAAACAGACGAAGCAGCATCTGCGTCATATTTTTCGCTCCTTTAGCGTTAATTCAGATATTCTACTCCCGGAATATGGGTTAGTCAACATTTACCAGCGCAAATCGCCGCCCGCACGCGCTTGTCTCATCATGCCGCGGCGCAGATGCGGCAGCATGGCAGACAAAGGAAAAAGAGCGGGCTTCCCCGCTCTTTTTGCCTGCATGTAGGTATGCGCTCAGCAGCAGCAGTTATTGTCGCAGCAGCAGTTATTGTTGTTGCCGTTCCAGATGATGAAAATGATGATAAGAACTGCGATCCACCACCAGCTGTTGCCAAAGGCGCAGATACCGGACGAATTACAAGACATAATGAAACCTCCTGAAATAAAACGTAGCGGTTATCGCTCGCTCATTCCATGTTATGTCGGAAGTTCAAAATGGTGTCTGCGGCGCGCTGTTCTTCTCAAACAGCTCCGGCAGCGTCCCAAACCGGTAGCCCATCTGCTCCCATTTTGTCAGAAGCGTATCGAGAATCGCGGCGTTGGTCGTGGACGTCGAATGCAGCAGCACGATCGCGCCGGGGTGGATTCTTCCCAGCAGCTTGTCAAACGCCTCGTCGGCCGTGGGCTGCTTATCCTGATACCAGTCAACGTATGCAAGGCTCCAGAAGATTGTGCGGTAGCCCAGCTTCTGCGCCGTTTTTAAGTTTTCCTCGCTGTAGACGCCCTGCGGCGGGCGGTAGTACTTTTCCATCTTCCGGCCCGTGATTTGCTCATAGCGCTGCTCAACGGACTGCAGCTCCTGCGTAAAGGTTGCCTCGTCGGCGATGCGCGACATGTCATAGTGGTGCTCGGTGTGATTGCCAACCAGATGCCCCTCGTCCGCCATGCGCCGGACAAGCTCGGGATTCTGCTCAAAATAGTTGCCCACCAGGAAAAAGCATGCCTTGACGTTGTGCGCGCCGAGCGTATCGAGGATCTGACCCATGCAGCCGGTCTCATAGCCCGCGTCAAAGGTCAGGTAGATGACCTTCTCGTCCGAATCGCCGACATAGGCCGCATCATTTTTTTTCAGCGCCTCGCTGGACGCCGTGCCGATGGGCGGCCGGCCCTCTGTCTGAAAGCTCAGTCCCCACGAGCCGGTCTGGATGACCTCCCGCGCAGAAAACAGCAGGCTCAGCGCCGCGCAGAAGCACACCACAGCCGCGCCGGCCAGCAGAAGCCGCCCGTTTCGTTTCACAAACTTGCCCATTGCAAACACCCCCGACACAAGCCTATTGCATAGGCTGCTGAAAAATCTGCCGATTTTTCAGCAAAAGGCCACGTCCCGCCGCGTGCAAAGAAACGGCTGCCCAAACGGGCAGCCGTTTTTCACACTTGCGGGACGAAGTGTATTTTTCCCGACGTACACGCCGCCGGAAAAAATAATCCACAATTCATTTCGCGCCTGCAGGCGCGAAACTCTGCGAGGCTTCATTTTTTGCCGCAACTGCCGCACCCGCCCGTGCATCCGGTGCAAGAGCAGCCACCGCTTTTTTTGCGTTTTTTGATCGCGCGCAGTGCCAGCACGGCCCAAACGGCCAGCAGCAGAAGGATAATCAGCGTCGTCATCTATCCGCCTCCTTACAGCAGCTGCGCCGCAGAAAACACGACGAACGACACCAGCCACGCCACGCAGCACTGCGTGAGCGCAATGGTCGCCGCGCGAAGCGGCGAGCCCACCTCGCGCCGGATGGCGGCGATGGCCGCGACGCAGGGCGTGTAGAGCAGCGTAAAGACGAGGAAGCTCACGGCCGTCTTTGTGGTGAAAAGCGCCGTCAGCGCGCTGCCGGCGGTGAGGATCTCAAGCGTGCTCACGACCGACTCCTTGGCGATAAAGCCCGTGATGAGCGCCGTGGCGCAGCGCCAGTCGCCGAAGCCCAGCGGCGCGAACACAGGCGCGATGAGCCGGCCGAGCATTGCAAGCAGGCTCCGGGCGCTGTCGGAGACGACGTTCAGCTGCGCGTCGAAGCTCTGCAGAAACCACACCGCAATGGTGGCAAAGAAGATGACCGTGAACGCGCGCTGCAAAAAGTCCTTCGCCTTGTCCCACAGCAGAAGCGCCACGCTCTTTGCGCTCGGCAGGCGGTAGTTGGGCAGCTCCATCACAAACGGGATGGGCTTGCCGCGGAAGACCGCCTTATCCAGCACCAGCGCCGCCAGGATGCCGGCCACGATGCCCGTGACATACAGCCCAATCATGACCAGCGCGCCGTTGTGCGGGAAAAATGCGGCGGTGAAGAACGCGTAGATGGGAATTTTAGCCGAGCAGCTCATAAAGGGCGTAAGCAGAATGGTCATCGTCCGGTCGCGCTCGGACGAGAGCGTCCTTGTGGCCATGACGGCGGGCACCGAGCAGCCGAAGCCAATGAGCATCGGCACGATGGACTTGCCGGAAAGGCCGACCTTCCTGAGCAGCTTATCCATCACGAACGCCACGCGGGCCATATAGCCGGTGTCTTCGAGAATGGACAGGAAGAAGAACAGCGTCACAATGATGGGCAGAAAGCTCAGAACCGAGCCCACGCCCTCAAAAATGCCGTCGATCAGCAGGCTATGTACCACCGGGTTCAGGCCGTAGTTCGTGAGCGCAGCGTCCACCGCCGTTGTAAGCGCGTCAATGCCCATGGCGAGCACGTCGCTCAAAAAGCTGCCGATGACGTTGAACGTCAGATAGAAGATGAGCAGCATGATGCCGAGGAAGATCGGGATGGCGGTAAATTTGCCGGTGAGAATCCTGTCCACCTTCACGCTGCGCAGATGCTCCTTGCTTTCGCGCGGCTTGACCACGGCCTGCGCAACCAGCTTTTCGATGAAGCTGTAGCGCATGTCGGCCAGCGCCGCGTTGCGGTCAAGTCCCCGCTCGATCTCCATCTGCACAATGGAGTGCTCGATGAGCTCAAGCTCATTCTGGTCGAGCTGCAGGCGGCCGGAGAGCAGCGTGTCGCCCTCGATCAGGCACGTCGCGGCAAAGCGCGTACTTACGCCAGCCATCTGCGCGTGGTCTTCAATCTGGTGGCATACGGCGTGGATGCAGCGGTGCACCGGGCCCGCCGGGCAGAAATCGTACACCGTAGGCAGCACACGCTTCTGCGCCACGCGCATGACCTCGCTGATGAGCTCGCCGATGCCGTCGCCCGTAGCCGCGCAGACCGGCACCACCGGGATGCCCAGCCCCTGCGAGAGCTTTTCCACGTCCACCGAGCCGCCGTTTCCGGTCAGCTCGTCCATCATGTTGAGCGCCAGCACCGTGGGCACGCGCAGCGAAAGCATCTGCAGCGTGAGATAGAGGTTGCGCTCGAGATTCGTCGCGTCGACGATGTTGATGATCGCGTCGGGCTTTTCATTGATGATAAAGTCGCGCGTCACGATCTCCTCGGCCGTGTACGGCCGCAGCGAATAGATGCCCGGAAGGTCGACCACCGAGCAGTCCTTCTGCCCGCGTATCTCGCCCGATTTGCGGTCGACGGTGACGCCGGGGAAGTTGCCGACGTGCTGGTTCGCGCCCGTCAGCTGGTTGAACAGCGTCGTCTTTCCGCAGTTCTGATTGCCTGCCAGCGCAAAGATCATACGGCGTCCTCCTCAATGTCGATGCTGTGCGCGTCCTCCTTGCGCAGCGTCAGGCTGTAGCCGCGCAGTGAAAGCTCCATGGGATCGCCCATCGGCGCGATCTTCGTCACCTGCACCTTTGTCTGCGGAATCAGCCCCATATCCAAAAGCCTGCAGCGCAGGATTCCTTCACCGCCCACGGCGGTGATGGTACCGGCGTGTCCGGCCTGTAATTCGTCCAGCTTCATCGTATGCACCCCCTCTAAGTCTATGCTTAACGCGGATGGTTCCATCCTCCGTTTTCAATAGTTAGTTGTCTCTAACCAATTCCGGAGATAGTATAGAACAGACGCTTTGAAAATGCAAGCCCCTTTTTTCATTTTTTCCGATTATTCGTCACAGGCAGAAAACACGCGCGCAGCGTGCCGAAACCGCTGTTTCGGCACGCTGCGCGCGGCAGCAGCACTTATAGAATCGATGTCAAAAACCAGACGAGACCCACCAGCGCCCCGCCGAGCAGACCGCACGCCAGATACGCCGCCAGCCGCCGCAGCGTCAGCTTCGCACCGGGCACGCGCTCGGCCATGTACCGGCCCGCAGCGGCTCTGGCCTGCTGCAGAATCTCCTCATCCGTCACGCCGTCTCTGCCGACCGCGTCGGAGCGGACAAGGAAGATCGCCTGCTCGAACAGCTCCGCGTCGGGCGAGCGGACCATGACCACCTGCCGTGTCACACCCTTGACCATACGATCCCTCCTTTATACAGGAAGTATCGCCCAAATGCAGAAAATTATACCGGCTCGTCCCTGCCGCAGCCGCACAGGTCGAACTCGCTCAGATCAAACAGCGACTCATCGTCGTCGATCCACTGCTGCACGGGCACGATGGTAAACTCCGTCGGCGTGTTGCGGATGACAACGCGGCAGATGCCGGCGTTGATGATCGTGCGCCTGCACATCGAGCACGACGTCGCGTCGCCCAGAATTTCACCCGTCTTCGCGTCCTTGCCCACGAGGTACAGATCCGCGCCGATGCATTCGTTGCGCGAGGCGGAGATGATGGCGTTGGCCTCGGCGTGGACGCTGCGGCACAGCTCATAGCGCTCACCGCGCGGCACGCGCATCTGCTCGCGCACACAGAAGCCGAGATCGACACAGTTCTTCCTGCCGCGCGGCGCGCCGTTGTAGCCGGTGGCGACGATCTCATCGTTGCGCACGATGATCGCGCCGTAGCACCGGCGCAGGCAGGTTGAGCGTTCGAGCACCGTCTGCGCGATATCCAGATAATAGTTCTCCTTTTCGATGCGTTTCATACTTCCGCCTCCCTTTTTGTTCAGTATAGCACGCATTCCAGAATCCGGCAACCGATTTTGCTTGCCGCCGGGACGCGAGTGTGCTATACTTTTCTCATCTGATTCCATCTTTCGACGGGAGGCGACGCGCATGCGGCGGAAAAAACTGATATCGCTCCTGCTGGCGCTGGCCTTGCTGCTGGCGCTCATGCCCAGCGCGCTTGCGGCCGAGGACGTGTTCTTTGTCGCCGTCAACGACACCATCCCGCTCACGCTCACCGCCGCCGCGCCGTATTATTCCTCCGGCGGCCTGTTCGTACCGTATACGGTCTTCGACGCCGCACCCGGCGGCGTGGCCTCGGCGTACAACGCGGAGGATCAGACGTTCGTTCTCTTCACGCGGGAACACCGGCTCGTCTTTGACCTCGCGGCCGAGACCGTGACCGACGAGGGCGGCAACGTCTCCACCGCCACGGTCAGCTATCGCGGCGGCGTTCTGTACGTGCCGCTGGGCATTTGCGCGGCGCATTTCGGTCTGAGCACGTCGATGCTCACCAGCAAAGACGGCTACACGGTGCTGCGCTTTACCACCGGCACGCAGGTGTACGAGGACTCGCTGTTCATCGAAAAGGCCGAAAACCTCATTTCGTACCGCATCGCGCAGCTTGAGCAGCCCGAACAGACCACGCCGTCCACACCGTCCGAACGGCCGAATCCGCCGCCCGCGCAGACGCAGGAGCCCGACCCGCCCGCCGTCGAGCCCGCGGTCTGCTACCTTGCCATCACGGACGCATCCGGGATGCAGGCCGCAGCAGACGCGCTTGCCGCGCAGCAGCTGCGCGCGGCGTTCTTCCTCACCGAAGCGGAGATCGATGCGGACCCCGCGCTGGTGCGCGCGCTCTTTGTCGCGGGCCATGTGCTGGGCGTCCGGGCAGCGCCGGAGGCCGGGGACGTGGGCGCGTCCCTTGACGCGGCGAACGAGGCGCTCTGCCGCGTGCTGCAGCGCAAGACGGTTCTGGCGCTGGCAGACGAATCTGCAGACGGGGCGCTTGCGGGCTACCGCGTGTTTTCGCCCGATACGCCCACAGAGGCAATCGCGCCTGAGCCCGGCCGGACGCAGCTTCTGGTGCTCGGCGCGGACGCAGGCACGCAAATTGCCTCGCTTCTGCAGCAGGGCGCGGCGCTCCCGCTTCTGCGCGAGACGGCGCAGCTTCCGTAATCTCTACATACCACGGCCCCGGAGGATTACTCCTCCGGGGCCGTGCTTTTTTCCGCTTTTGTGCGCTTTCCGCCACGCACAATCACATCTGCCGGACGCCTCTTGGGATGTACATGCCGGTATTCTCTGCGACGACCTTGCCCGCGTCCACGGCGAGCGCGCCGCGCAGATACACCTGCGTAATCTTCCCCTGCGTCTTCACGCCCTCGTAGGGCGTATAGTCCACGTTTGCGATCTGGTCGCCCGCCGTGATGACGCCCTCAGCCGCGGGGTCGATGACGACGATATCCGCGTCCGCGCCCGGGGCAATGACACCCTTGCGGCCGAACATGCCGTAGAGCTTTGCGGGGTTCTCGGACAAAACCTTACACATCGTCCCGGCGCTGATCCTGCCGCCGGCCACACCGGCGGAGTAGAGCAAGATGCCGCGCGTCTCGACGCCGGGCAGGCCGCCGGGGATCTTTGTGAAATCGCCTTTGCCCGCGTCCTTCTGTGCAAGCGAAAAGCTGCAGTGGTCGGTCGATACGGTCTGGATCGTCCCGTCGGCCAGCGCCTGCCACAACGCCTGCTGATCCTTCTTTTTGCGCAGCGGCGGCGCACAGACGTAGCGCGCGGCAGCGGAATACTCCGGCTGGTAATACACGCTGTCATCCAAAAGAAGATAGTGCGGACACGTCTCGATATACACCTGCTGGCCGCGCGCCCTTGCCGCGCGCACCTCGTCCAGCGCCTCTGCCGTGCTCAGATGCACGATGATGACCGGCACGTCCGCCACCTGCGCGATGCGCAGCAGATGCGCCACGGCCTCGGCCTCGAGCGCGTTCGGCCGGCACTCGGGGTGCGAAGACGGGCCCGTCAGACCGTCACGCTTGTGCTGGCTGATGAGCGCGTCGATGACGCCCGCGTTTTCACAGTGCACGCCCGCGATGCCGCCGTATCGTTTCAGCGCCCGCAGGGCAAAATACATGTCCTGGTCGCCGATCATCATCGCGGGGTAGGTCATATACATTTTAAATGAGGAAATGCCCGCGTCAAACATAGCCGGAAGCTCGGCCTCAATGCCCTCGTTCCAGTCGTCGATGGTCATGTGGAAGCCATAGTCGCACGAGCTCTTCCCGTCCGCCTTCTCATGCCAGAGCTTTAGGCCGTAGCCAAGCGTCTGGCCCTTGTTGGGGCAGGCAAAATCGACAATGGTGGTCGTGCCGCCGCGCAGCGCGCTCTTTGTGCCCGTGGCAAAATCGTCGGCCGTGGTGGTGTTGCACACATCCAGATCAAAATGCGTGTGTGCGTCGATAAAGCCGGGAAACAGCAGCTTGCCCGTCACGTCCGTGACCGCCGCGCCGTGCGGCGGCAGATCCCGGCCCACGGCGGCGATCGTTTCGCCGTCTGTCAGCACGTCCGCGCGGAATGTACCGCTGCCGGTCACCACGCTGCCGCCCTTCAACAGTTTTCTCATATGCCCGCTCCCTTTCCTGCGGAGTGCCTCCGCCGTTTGATTCCGTATTCTATTATAGCATACCGCCCGGTTCTTTTTCTTCCTCTGTTTCCACAAAAAATTCAGCCAAAATTCATCGTTTTGCACACGTATTTGCGCCAAAGCCTATTGCAAATGCAGCGCTTTTATTGTAAAATACGCGCGAAAGAGGCGTAAAAAGAAATGAAAACACCACAAAATTCCAAATCTGCCCCGGCTTCCGGGAAGAAATATCCCTTCTGGCCGCCGCTTGTGGCGTGCGTGCTGCTGCCGGTCTATCTCGAGCTGACGCTGCACCTTTTGGTCTACGGCACGCTGTCTTCCAGAATCGTCTACCCCATCATCTTCGCCGCCGCGGCAGGGATGGGGCTGTTTATGCTGTGCTCGCTGCTGCCGGCAAAGGCCAACGCCGTCATCGCGCTCGTGCTGGGCTTTCTCGTCACGCTCTATTTTGAGGTACAATTTGTCTACAACTCCATCTTCGGTGAGTTCATGGCCGTCTGGCAGGTCACGTTCGGCGCAACCGCCATCACGAACTTCTTCTCGCAGATGCTCTACGGCATCTGGCGCGCGCTCTGGAAAATTCTTCTGCTGCTTGCGCCGTGGGTGGCGATGCTGGTGCTGGTGTGTCTGAAAAAGCTGCAGTTCCCGCGCCGGCGGTGGTTCTTCCCCGCCGCAGCGCTTGTACTGGCTTTTGCGCTGCACTATCTGGCCGTTGGCGTGATGCGCCTGAACGACACGAGCGCTTTTTCCGTCTACCAGCTCTACCAGAGCCCCAGCACCGCCACCGAGATCAGCGTGAAGAATATCGGGCTTCTTTCCACCGCGCGGCTCGAGTGCAAGTATCTGCTGCTGGGCACGCAGGACGAGCCCGAGCCCGCCATCGACTATCCCGCGCCGTCCGACCAGCCCGCGTTGGTGGAGGACGAGCTGGCAGAGAATCTCGAGCGGTATAACATGATCGGCCTTGACTTTACGCAGCTGGCCGCCGGAACCGACGACGCGACGCTCAAAAAGCTCGACCAGTATTTTGCCGGCGTGCAGCCGACTGAGAAAAACGAGTATACGGGCATGCTCAAGGGCTATAACCTCATCACCATCTGCGCCGAGTCATATTCGCCGTATATCATCGACCCCGAGCGCACGCCCACGCTCTACAAGCTCTCGACCGAGGGCTTTGTCTTCCACAACTACTACGGCTCGTTCGCCAGCAACACCACAAACGGTGAATATACCATGTGCATGGGTCTCTACCCCGACCTCTCGCGCAGTAAGTCCACCGCCAGCTTCTACGCCTCGCAGATGAACTACCTGCCGTTCTGTCTCGGCAACGAGTTTACCTCCGTCGGCGCGCAGGCCTGGGCGTATCACAACTACACGGGCGAGTATTATTCGCGCAACGAGACGCACCCCAACATGGGCTATGTCTTCCAGTCCGCGACCGACGGGCTGGACATTCCGCTCAGCTGGCCGTCGAGCGACCTTGACATGATGGTCGCCTCGGTCGACGATTACCTGTCCGGCGGCGAGCAGTTCACCGCCTACTACATGACCTTCTCCGGCCACTACCAGTACAACTGGGACAACCCCATGAGCGCGAAAAACCGCGCCGTGGTGCAGGATCTGCCGTATTCCGAGACGGTCAAGGCGTATCTGGCCTGCAATCAGGAGCTTGAGGCCGCGCTGGCGTATCTGATGGAGCGGCTCGAGCAGGCGGGCGTGGCGGACAGGACCGTGATCGTGCTCACAAACGACCACTACCCCTACGGCCTGACGCAGGCGGAATACGATGAGCTGGCCGGCACACGCGTCGACACCACATTCGGGCGCTTCCGCAACAGCTTCATCTGCTATGTGCCGGGCGTGCAGGTGGACGTCGATACCTACTGCAGCACGGCAGATATTCTGCCGACGCTTCTGAATCTCTTCGGTTTCGAGTATGATTCGCGGTTGCTCGCCGGGCGCGATGTGCTGTCTGAGCAGGCGCATGACTACGCCGTTTTGTCCGACCAGAGCTTTATCACCAAGGACTTTGCCTTCGATGCCTCCACCGGCGCGGTCACGTACTTCATCGAGCCGTCCGGCGTCGACGCGTCCGGGATCGCGCGCATCCAGCGCGAGATTGCGCTGGATTTCCAGGTCTCGCTGGACGTGCTGGGCAGCGACTATTACGCGCACGCGCTGCTTGGGCGCGTGGCGGAACCCGAGCCGCAGCTGGAAAAGTACCCCTTCACCGACATCCCCGACACGCTGCTTCTGGGCGCGCTGGACTATATCTGCGACAACGGCTACATGGAGCCCATGTCCGAGACGAAGTTCGGCTTTGAGGCCGATTGCGCCTACGCAGAGCTGCTGGACGTTCTGTACCGCATGAGCGGCTCGCCCGAGATGCCCGGCGTGACTGCCGTGTGGCTGGGCTCGGAGAAGGCCATCACCGGCAAGTACGCGCCCGCCGTGTCGTGGGCGAACGAGAACTACCTCATCAGCCTCACGCAGTACTACGAGATGGATTCGTTTACCTCAGTGCTGCGCAGGAGCGCGGCGCTCACGCTCTACCAGTACGCCAAGCTGCGCGGCTTTGACACCACGGTCGACGAGGCCGACCTGGCCAGCTACACCGCCAAATACCCGCAGCTGCGCCAGATCGAAGCGCGCGCGCTCTACTGGTGCTATAAAAATGCCGTCATGCGCGGCAGCGGCACGATGGACTCGGTCTTTGAACACGCCGACGACGTCATGAGCCGGTACTACGTCGTCAGCGCCGTGTATAATTTCTATCTGTACTTCATCGAGTGAGCGCGCAGCGCAGAAAGGAGCAGCCATGCTGGATCAGGCAGGTTTTGACGCGTGGGCGGCGGGATATGACGCTGCCGTCAGCGCTTCCGCGCAGGCCGGGGCATACCCCTTCGCGGGCTACGACACGGTGCTGGAGATGGTCTTCCGCGGCGTGATGGCCGGCGGGTGCAAAAGCGTTCTCGACCTCGGCTTCGGCACAGGCGCTCTGACCGCGCGGCTGTATGACGCGGGCCTCAGCGTCACGGGCGTGGACTTCTCCGCCGCCATGTGCGCCGCCGCGCAGGAAAAGATGCCCCGCGCGCATCTTCTGCAGCATGATTTTTCGCGCGGGCTGCCGGACGCGCTCGCATCCGAGCGCTTCGACGCCGTCGTCTGCACCTACGCGCTGCACCATCTGACGGACGGGCAGAAGCTGTCGCTCCTGCGTGCGCTGCAGGCGCAGCTCAATCCCGGCGGCAGAATCTTCATCGGCGATATCGCCTTTCCCACACGTGCGGCGCTGGAGGCGTGCCGTGAAAAAAGCGGCGATGAATGGGACGAAGAAGAACTCTACCTGGTCGCCGGCGAGCTTCTGCCGCAGCTTGACGGCGCGCGCTTCGTGCCCGTGTCGTACTGCGCAGGCGTGCTGACGCTCGCCGGCGCGGAAAAATAGCGGAAAAGCGCCGCGCAGCAGGGAGCTTGCGCGCGGCGCAGTTTTTTTCAATTTTTCAAAAAAAGTGCTTGCTTTTTCCCGCCGCATCTGGTAGAATGTCTCTTGCCGATGGGGGTATAGCTCAGCTGGGAGAGCGCTTGAATGGCATTCAAGAGGTCAGCGGTTCGATCCCGCTTATCTCCACCAAAAGTTCACTGGGTGAAGAAAAAAACCTTGAAATCGAAAGATTTCAAGGTTTTTTCTTTTCCAAAAGTGGGAAATTCGCAGTATTCGCTTTTTGCGCCTGTGCGCTTGATTTTTGATGGAAATTTTGAAAATCAAGAGGTCAGGTATTATGAAGAAAATTAAGTTGAATTGCGCCGCCACCATGGAAGAAACCTTTACCGATTTCCTCACTTCCCGCAAAGCAAAGGGGCTTGCGGACAAGACCCTGCAAAGCTATGAACAGCAGTTTCGAGCCGTGGCGCGGCACTTGGATGTAAAAACGGACATTGCCATGCTCCAAAAGGCGGACTTGGATGCCATGATAGTTTCCATGCGGGAGGCGGGGCTTTCCTCCAACAGCATCAACAGCTATACACGCACCCTCAAATCCTTTTTCTCTTGGTGCAACGAGCAAGGGATTACCCGCCTTAATATCCCGCTCTACAAGGCCGAGGAAACCGTGAAAGAAACCTATTCGGATGCCGAACTTTCGGTGCTGCTAAAAAAGCCCGACATTCGCAAAACGACTTTCGCGGAATATCGGGATTGGGTGATTATCAACTTTCTGCTCAACTGCGGCTGTCGTGCCGCCACGGTTCGGGCAATTCAGATTCGGGATGTGGATTTGGACGGCGGTGTGGTGTTCTACCGCCACACGAAGAACAGGAAAACCCAAGTTATTCCCCTTTGCAGCCCCATGATAGCCATTCTGCGGGAGTATCAGCGGTATAGAAACGGGGAAAGCACCGACTACCTCTTTTGCACAGAAACAGGCTCACAGCTAACGGAGAACGGTCTACGGCAATCTATCGCGAGGTATAACGCGCGGCGCGGCGTTCAAAAAACCTCTATCCACCTGTTCCGCCACACATTCGCGCGAAAGTATCTGATTGACTGTGGCGGGGATGCGTTCACCCTCCAAAAGCTGTTGGGACATTCCACCCTTGCCATGACGAAACACTACTGCGCGATTTACGATGCGGACTTGACAAAAAACTATGATAACTTTTCCCCTCTGGCGCAAATGAAAGCGGGCAGCGCAAAAATCAAAATGAGCGACAAACGGCGTTGACGGCTTTACACGGGGCGCGCGGGTGGCGGCGGTATTTATACGGCAAAGGAAAAGAGCGGGAGGCACAAAGGCTTCCCGCTCCCCCTGTATCAAAAA